>MNWN01000028.1 GCA_001872545.1 Parcubacteria group bacterium CG1_02_58_44 | reverse complement strand
CGGCCATACGGGACGGGTACGGCATATCCACCCACTTCCGCGACGCCTACGCCTCGTGGCAGAGGGGGGCGGTCGAGAACGTCAGCCGCATCATCAGGCGTTACCTTCCAAGGACGAAAGATCTCTCCGTCCTGTCAGACAGAGGGATCCGCGAGATCCGGGAGAGGATCGACGACACGCCTCGGAAGCGTCTCGGATACCGTACGCCCAACGAGGTGGCCCGACAATACCTACGAGAGGTGGTGCATTGCTAGCTTGAAATCTTGCTGCTTAGTGATTGCCGGACTTTTTACCTTTTTGGTTCGTATTTTTGACCGTAGAATCGCGCCACCCGATCAGATTTTTCCTCGGGCCATCCGACTCCCAAGCCTTCCATTTTCGCCTGACCCGCGATACATTGGCCTAGAGTCGATTCAAGAAATGCGGTTCCGTTTCGTCGGCGACCCGTCTCCACGGTACCGCTCGTCCGAGACAGGCCTTCTATACTTATAGATAAAATTTGCTATGACGCCCTTAACCGACCCAACCGCCCTCGACCAGCTCATGAGACGTCGGGTGGCCGAGATCATTTCTGAGGACAGCCTAAAGAAGAAGCTGGCCTCTGGCCGGCCGCTGCGCATCAAGTTCGGTGCCGATCCGACCAAGCCTGACCTTCATTTGGGACATGTCGTGGTACTCAAGAAGCTGCGTGAGTTTCAGAATCTGGGACATACCATCGTGTTCATCATCGGCGACTACACTGCCCAGGTCGGCGATCCGAGCGGTAAGTCCAAGACCCGGCCGCAGCTCTCGGACGAAGAGGCGCGTGCGAACGGCGAGACCTATCTGGCTCAGGTCGGCAAGATTTTGAATCGTGAGCGGTTGGAGGTGCGTTGGAACAGCGAATGGTTCTCGAAGATGTCCTTTCTCGACGTAATCTCGCTGGCGGGCAAGTTTACCGTAGCGCGCATCATCGAACGTGACGACTTCGCCCAACGGCTGAAGGATGGGACCGACATCCACCTGCATGAACTGCTCTACCCGGCCATGCAGGCCTACGATTCGATAATGGTCGAAGCTGACGTGGAGTTGGGCGCTACCGATCAGAGGTTCAATCTGTTGGCTGGACGTGACCTGCAACGCAAACTCGGGAAGCCGGAGCAGGATCTGCTGATGGTCGGTCCGATCCTGGTCGGCACCGACGGCGTGCAGAAGATGTCCAAGTCGCTCGGCAACTACATCGGGGTCGAGGACGATCCGTCTGACATGTACGGCAAGGTGATGTCGATTCCGGACTCGACACTGTGGGACTACTGGACGCTGGTGACCGACGAGTCGGAGGAGTCGATCGCGGAGATGCGTACGGCCTGCGAATCGGGGAAGATGAATCCCAGAGACGCCAAGGCGCGGTTGGCGCGGACGATTGTGTCTGAACTTTACTCGGCTGATGTGGCCGGGAAGGCCGAACAGGAGTTTGATTTGGTTCATCGGCAGGGCGGTCAGCCAGAGAATACGCTTGAGATATTCGTGTCCGAAGACATTACGTTGTCCGATGCTCTGGTAAAGGCTAAGTTAGTCAACTCAAAAAGCGAGGCCCGGCGGGTGATCGAACAGGGCGGCGTGAAGGTGGACGATCAGGTGGTGACTGATATCGACGCACCGGTCGGGCTGACCGAGGGCGGTGTGGTGATCCAGAAAGGCAAGCGGCACTTCGTGAGGCTGGTTAGGAAATAATAGATACGATTTCGATCTCTCCTGTTGTTCGTTCCAGTCATCTCTTGCTTGTCGTCCCAGTCATCTCCTGTTGTTCGTCCCAGTCATTTCTTGCTTGTCGTCCCGGGTCGAGACCCGGGATCCAGAATCCAGTGCCGACATGTTCGCTTCTGGATCCCGGCTCGGAGGCCGGGGCGACATTACTCTTTTTGTCATCCCGGAATCGCGAACGCAGTGAGCGATATCCGGGACCCAGTGCCGACATGTTCGTTGCTCACTCAAACAATGTCATCCCGGCCTTGAGTCGGGATCCAGGATTTAGAATCCGATCCATTCTTTCCTAGGCCCCGGATCAGGTCCGGGGCGACAAATAAAAACAGTTCGGGACAACATTGTTTGGTGGTCCGGGGCGACATTGGAAAGCAGTCACGAACCACAAGTTTAAATTTACTGACATGGCCACAGAAAAAGAACAGACCACAGGAAACGGCGAAGCCGATACCTCCCTGCAGCAGGCCGAGGTGGAGATTTGCGGTGCAATGAACGGCGTTCTGCAGTCGAATGCCGTGAAAGATGAATTGGGCAAGGGAATCGATGGCCTTTCCCCGATCACGAAAGACCTATTGGAACTGCCGCCGGACCGCGGTCTGGGTGATCTCTGCCTGCCCTGTTTTAGTCTGGCAAAATATTTCGGCCAGTCTCCGGCTGCAATCGCCAAAATTCTGGCCGACAATTTCAAGTCGACGCCGCTCGTCGTTTCGTCACAATCGGTCGGCCCCTACGTCAATTTCAGATTCGACCGCAACAGTTTTTCGCGGACCGTGCTCGAGGACTTAGCCCACGACGGCGAGCGCTACGGCAACTATCCGGGACAGGCCGAAAGACTGATCGTTGAGTACGGCCAGCCCAACACACATAAGGAAGTCCATGTCGGGCACCTGCGCAACCTGTTCATCGGTCTGTCGGTCATGCGTCTGCTGCAGGCCGCCGGCAAGACGGTGATTCCGGTCAGCTACATCGGTGACGTCGGTGCGCATGTCTCCAGGTGTCTGTGGGCCTACAAGAAATTCCACGACGGCGAACGGCCGGAGCCGGGGCAGGAGGGCAAGTTCCTCGGCGCCATCTACACCGAGGCCACGCGCCGGATCGAGGAGGACGAGACGTTGAAGGCTGAAGTTTCGGCCGTGCAGCAGGCGCTCGAGTCGGGCGATCCCGAATGGACCGCGCTCTGGCAGGAGACACGCCAGTGGTCGTTGGACGAGATGCAGAGCATATTCAGGGAGGTAGGCTGTGACTTTGACCGTTTCTACTATGAGTCCGAGGTCGAGGGTCCGGGCAAGAAGTTGGTCAGAGAATTGCTCGAACAGGGTCAGGCTGAGGTGTCGCAGGGCGCCATCATCATGAATCTGGAGTCAGAGGACTTGGGCGTCTTTCTGCTGCTGAAGTCAGACGGCAATTCGCTCTACGCCACTAAGGATTTGGAGTTGGCGCAGCTGAAGTTCAGCGAGTACAAGAATATCGACACGTCGATCCACATCGTCGACAACCGCCAGTCGCTCTACTTCCGTCAGCTGTTCGCCGCACTCAAGCGGATCGGCTTCGACAAGCGAATGGTTCACTTGGCCTACGACTTCGTCACACTGAAGGAGGGCGCCATGTCCTCGCGCAAGGGCAACGTCATCACCTACGCCGAGTTTCGTGACGAGATGATGCGGCTGGCCGGGAAGGAGACACTTGATCGTCATCCGGATTGGAATCCGAAGAGACTGCATGACGTGGCCTGGACCGTGGTCGAGGGCGCGATGAAGTTCGCCATGCTGCGGCAGGACGCCGAGCGGCCGATCGTCTTCGATTTTGAAGAGGCCATGTCTTTCGAGGGCTTCACCGGTCCGTACGTTCAGTACGCCCACGCGCGCATGTGCTCGATCGAGGCCAAGGCCGCCGAACTTGGTTCGGGCAGCGCTTCCGACATTGCTGGCGATTTCACCGAGGGGGAGTTTGCTGCATTGCGTCAGGTGGCTGACCTGCCGAAGACGGTCTTCGTGGCCAGTGCCGGTTCTGCTCGGGGCGAGGCGGGACGCAAGAAGGGTTTCGGCGATTTCAATCCGTCGCTCGTCGCCCAGTATGCCTTCGACTTGGCGCAGCGGGCCAACGACTTTTACCGCGACGTGCCGGTGCTGTCGGTCGACGGCCAGGACCGCGCCCGCCGACTGGCGATAGTCGGTGCCCTCAGGCTGGCTCTGGAGCGTTCGCTCTACCTGCTCGGCATCGACGCACCGAAGGAGATGTAGCGTTCGAAAGATGACGTCAGAAAATCGTCCGTTCTCGCAAGCGAGCCGGACGTTTTTTCTTTTTGTTCTATGAACCGTCGTCCGATCGCGGTATCATGTCTTGTGATAGGGGACGCATCGAAAATTTTTCGTCGCGACTGTGCGCGTCCCGTTCCGACTTCCTATGACCTTTGGCGTCTTTACGGAACACAACGCGATCCTGATCGGAGTGCTGCTGTTCGGCATTGCCCTTTGGATCTACTTCAGCAACCGCCATCGTCCCCGCAACGTCATGCTCGGCGCTCTTTTGGCCATGGGCGGCTACTGGTCCTTCGCCCATATCCTGTGGCGGGTGGCCGAGACGCCGGAGCAGGCCGTCTTCTGGCTGGACACATTGGTATTCGTCAGCTCGCTGTTGCCGGTACTGTTTCTTCTCTACGTGCTGACCCTCTTTCGCGGGCGCATTCCGTCCCTTCCGATCCAGGCCATCGTCCTGTTGCCCAACGCCGCTATCTTCTGGCTGGCCTACCTGACCGATACGGTCGTTTTCGTCGACGGCGGACGGCTGACTTTCGGCATCGGCTCCCTGCTGGTCGGACTGCATTTCGCTGCGGTGTTCCTGATCGGGCTGCTGGCGCTGCTGCTGGCCTCGCGCCACCGCACGAGCGAGTCCAGGCCGCACGGTCCGTACCTGTCGTCCTTCGCCGGTTCGATCGTGGCCTTCAATGCCGTTTTCGCCGTACTGGTCGGTGCGGCTGCCCCGAACGATCCGCGTGCCTTCTGGGCGGCCAACCTCGCGCTGGCGGTCGGCCTGCTGGTCATGGCCCTGCCGACGGTCGGCCGTCGGATGCTCGATGACCTTCGACTGATCGGCGGCGGGCTGTTCTCCCTGACCGTCGTCATCATGGTCGTGGCCGACGTGGTCATGACCGGATCGACACTCGACTTTTCCTTCCGTCTGGTCTTCCTTAACGTCCTGGTCTTCTACGGCGTGATCGTGCTGCATGCGCTTTCGGGCGAGATTCGGCGGCTGCGCCGGGTCGAGGAGCTGAGCGAGCAGGTCACCCGCATGAACCGCCATCTGATGGAGGCGGACAGGGTCAAGATGCGCTTCCTGTCCTTCGCCTCGCATCAGCTGCGTGCGCCGCTTTCCGGCGTCTTCAGCTACCTGTCAATGATGACCGACGGGTCGTTCGGCCGGATCACCAAGAAGCAGCGGGAGGTCATGGAGGCGAACATCGCCGCAGTCGAGCGCATGCGCGGCACCATCGAGACTTTCCTTGACGTGGTGAAGATAGAGATGGGCGAGCTGAAGCTGGACCTGAAGAAAGTGCAGCTCGAACTCATGTCGGCGGAAGTGGTGGAGGAGATGACGCCGGAGGCCAGGCAGAAGGGGCTGAAACTCAGCCTGGTCGTCAACGGTCCGGTTCCGGCCGTCATGGCCGATTCCGGCAAGCTCTACCATGCCCTGATGAACGTCGTCGACAATGCCATCAAGTACACCGACCGCGGATCGGTCGTCGTGACCGTCGGAATGGCGGGCGGCTGCGTGACCGTCTCGGTGACCGATACCGGTCATGGCCTGTCCGAACAGCAGATGCAGAAGATCCGTCGTCTCTTGGCCCACGGAATGGAGGAGATAAAGTTCGATCGGGAGGGTGGTTCGGGCCTGGGGATCCACATAGCCCGTCGGATAGTCGGCAGCCACGGCGGCAAGATGGATGTCGAGTCGCCGGGCGTGGGACTGGGGGCGACCTTCGTCATCAGCCTGCCCAAGATCGTCAGAAAGTAGAAACGCCGAATCGGGCGAACGTGATGCCGTCCAACGTGGCGGCTTTTTCCTCGTCTAGGTCTTTTTGTCCGTCAATTATCGTGTATTTTGGCGAAAAAACCGTTTTGACACTCTAAATCCGCCGGTCTATACTCATTGCGACCGTTTAGACGGGTTTTGAATCAGCCTTTAGGCCTTGTGGCTTCCGTCGGCCTAGGCGGAGCATGATAAATATGTTTCAGAAGCAAGAAGCTATGACCAACAGAGAGATAGGGCGCGAGCCGGAAACCATAATTTCCGCTTCGGTGAAGCTTGAGGGCGATTTCGTGAGTCAGGGCAATGTCCTCATCGAAGGCGAAGTCGTGGGCAGCCTGAAGACCGAGAAGGACTTGAGGGTCGGCGAACGTGCGCGGATTTCGGCCGACGTGACTGCGGCCAGTGCGATCGTGGCCGGCGAGGTCCGTGGGAACATCGACATTTCCGATCGGCTGGAGCTGGAACCGACGGCCAAGGTTTTCGGCGATATCCGTACCGCCGATCTGGTCATCGCCAGCGGTGCCGTGGTCTGCGGCAAGATAACCATGGGCAGCGAGGCAACTTCGACCGCCAAGGCGGGCAAGGTCGGACGCAAGGCTGCGGGCAAGAACGAGTTTTCTGTAGATCTGGACGAGGACAGCAGTTCCGTCGAGGCCTCCGCGGACCGTCTCATCGAGGGCGATTCCGTGGATCAGGAGGAAACCAACAAGAAGACGGTCAACGCCTTCTTCACCAAGTAGTTTTTTGCAGGCGGCCGTCGGTGCGCGAAGTGCCGGGCCGCCTTAATCATCTGGGATGTATTTCTACATCTACGACAGCTTCCTTACGCTGAAAAAGTACGCCCGAACGCTGGCGGAGGTCGAGACCCGGCTGACTGACTTGGGGATCAGCGGCAAGATCGGCCGCCTTTCGCCGTTCACCAGCGCCAAGGGACTGATTCGCGACGAGATGCGGCGCGGCACGCAGACCGTGGTTGCGGTCGGCAACGACGAGACCGTCTCCAAGATAGTCGAGAGCATCGGCGGAGAGATGATCACTTTGGGGATGATCCCGGTCGGTGCGCCGACCTGCATAGCCGAGTCGCTCGGCATACCCTACGGCGAGGCCGCCTGCGACGTGCTGTCGAAGCGGGTGACGCAGAGGATCGACCTCGGTCGGGTCAATGGCCGGTTTTTTCTGTCGTCGCTGCGCATTCCCGGTGGCAGGGTCACGATCGTCGGCGGCGACGGAAAGTACCGCATCACCACTCCGGCCGACGACTGCGAGATCGTCGTCAGCAACCTGAGGAGCGGGGAAATGCTCGGCGTCGACCACGAGACGGCCAACGTTCCGGGCAACCCAATGGACGGACTGCTCGATGCGCTCATCATGCCCCGCATGACCAGCCTGCTCGGACGCCGCCGGCCTCTCGGTTCCTCGAGCGTCATAACGCTCAAGCGGCTGGACATCAGCAGCGACGAGCCGATCGACGCGATCGCCGACGGCTACCATTTCGTTCAGGAGCATCTGGAGATCGATGTAGTGCCTGACTGTTTGAAGGTTATTACCGGTCGGGAGAGGGTCTTCGCCCGATAGATGAGGCAGATTCTGGACGGGCGCTCTGCATCTGTCTTCCCTCAGAAATTCACTCACCGCACCAGAAAGTGCGCTTCGTGAACTTTTTTCAGTCCAGGCAGGCACACAACATTTCGCCCAGAACCTGCCAACGACTGCTTAAGCCTAGGAGTCTATCGATGACGACGAAAGTTTTCGCTTCAAATTCTGGACAGCGGTAAAAAAAGGGTGTAAACAGATACAGCTTGCGAACGTGGCGGAACTGGCAGACGCGCTAGCTTGAGGGGCTAGTGGGGGCAACCTCGTGGGAGTTCGAGTCTCCCCGTTCGCACCAGACAGAAACAGACCCCGGCCACCGGCCGGCGGTTTTGTTTTAGATTAGGTAAAAGAGGCGAGAGCCTTGACTTTTTCTAGTGGTCCTGCAATTGTTGTCTCGTCGGCTGGCGGTTTCTGGTCGATAACGGTTCTCTGACAAAGAAAGAAGGAGATGAAAGATGGAAATCTTGAGAGAGCATTGGGTGGACCTGACGGTCTTTGCCGTCTTGTTTGCCCTTGAGGGCTTCGAGTGGTTGGCCATGTGGATCTGGCGTGATCTATTCGCCCAGATGAAGAGCCTGACCTCCGATGAAGAGAGAATTGCCTTCTATCAGGATCATCGATCCTGGTCGTATCAGGTAGTCGCCATGCCGCATGAAGTTGTTTCTGTCCTGCTCATGGGTGGCTTGGCATCCACTGTAGGGCTGATTCCTTTTTACATGGCGCCGCTCAGCCATCTGTGGGTGGCAGGACTCATCCTTCTGTCCATAGCCTTCAGCCTCTGGATGGTCAGGAGGGTCGTCAGAAGGGGGGATGCCGATCTTTTTTCGGAGAAGATGGGCACGCTGGTCCAAACCTTCAGAGGGCTCGCAGTCGCGGTTGGTGCAGACTCCGAAACGGTTCCGTCTGGTGAGTCGGAACCTGTTCGCATGTCCGGCTGGTGGGGTAAGATGCCGGTCGTGATCGTGGCGGTCGCGAACTTCTGCTTCTGCCTGACGGCGGGGTATGTCGCCGTAGTCTACCTGTCAGTCGGGGTTGGTGCGGTCGCCTTCGCTGTGGCCAAGGCCATCTTTGTGGCCGCCGTCATATTCATAGCCTTTCTTGGGTCGATCATTGGCGGCCTGAGTAGACGGAAGTCGTAGAGAAGAGAGGGGGAGCAATCAACAGTCTTCTACTTGAGTTTCTGCCGGACAACGTTCCGGCTTTTTTGTATCTTGCCACCTTGTCCCGCAGCGGTTCTTTATATATCATGCGTCTGACGAGGCACATCACGGACGATTGGCTCCCTCCTTCGTCCGGCGGACTACGGAGGGCAAGCAGTTGGTTAGAGCGGTCCAGTCGTATCGGACAGGTCGGAGGATTCCCGCGTGGTTGCGTTTACGCCGCGGACGATTAGCTCAGTTGGTTAGAGCATCTCGTTTACACCGAGAGGGTCGGGGGTTCGAATCCCTCATCGTCCACCATCTAACTTCTAATTTTGGATACATAAGTCACATCTAGCCACATTTATGTCAGATCAGACGTCCGCATCGTCCGGCACTCCATCAAACCGGCCCCAGTTCGAACCCCAGCCGCTGTCCGGGTCATTCTGTCCCATGCGGTCGCAGGCACCGAAGATGATCCTGACCGTACTTCTGACGGCAGTCATCGTCGGCGGTGGGGTATTCCTCTGGCAGCAGAGTTTGTTTACGGCCAAGGAGACCCCTCAGCCGATCGTGGTGACGGAGAACTGCGACAAGGTCGACGGACTCGCGCAGGAACTCCGGTTGAGCGAGGAACAGGTCGGCAACCTTCAGGATCAGCTGCTCGAGACCAAGGTCAAGCTGGCGGCTTTCGCCAACCCGTCCGGTAGGCAGCTGCCGGTCTTTCGGCTGGGCGACAGCGACACTTTCGTCCTGGTCAGGAAATTGCCTGACGGACCGAACAGCGTTCTTAACGTGGACATCTACGATCAGTCCAAGGATCTCGAATATTCGAGCACCGGTAACGTCAGTCTGGACTTGAATTCGATTTCTTATCTATATCGAGAGGAGATGTCCGCGGACATCAGACTCGATGTCGTCGGGCTGGACGGCTCCAGGCTGGTGCTTTGGGAGACCGGAGCGGACAACTCTCCCGGTCCGTGCTTTGATTCCTGGCTGGCCGAGGGACTGACTTATCTCGACCTGAACGAGGAGTCGCCGACCAGAAAACCGTATCAGGCTCCGCAGTCGATGCTGGACGAGGTGCGGATCGAGGTCGACCGATGCCTGGCCGGACTGGCCGGCTGACCTGTACGGGGGACCGTTCGGCGGCACATCGCGCTTAGCATAAGACAGACAGCAGGTCTCCGTTCACGGGGACCTTTGTCGTTATGTCGAGGTCAGACGGTCTTTGTCGGTACTTGGTGTCGTCGTCCGCACGGAAGGGTTGGTCAGCTCGGTCGCGACTCTGGTACACTTCATCCGTCATACGTGTCGAGTTTTGGTTTTCGGCACGGCCGTCAGGCGGCATTGGCCATCGGAAATAGGTGCATTAAGGATTAGTCATGCACGTCATCTATCGCACAATCGGCGGTCTGGTGCTGGTGGGGATCGGAATCCTGCCGGTACTGAAGACCGAGTGGTTCATGCGCAACTTCGGCCGGATCGAATGGGCCGAAAGGAAGCTGGGAGACTCGCGCCTGTTCTACAAGCTCATCGGGCTGGCCGTCATCTTCGTCGGCCTGATGGCCATGACCGGACTGCTGGGCAGCTTCCTGCTCGGCACCGTCGGTACCCTGTTCAGGGTGCCGGCCTAAGGCGTCTTTATGATTAGCATACCGACCGGCAGGGAACTGATCGATCCGTTCAGGGTGCTGGCGGAGGCCGGCGTCGGGGACGGCCTGACCGTAGCCGATTTCGGCTGCGGCACCTTGGGCCATTACGTCTTTCCGGCGGCCGAGCTGGTCGGACCGGACGGCCAGGTCTTTGCCGTGGACATCCTCAAGTCGGTCTTGGGCGGCATCGAGAGCCGGCGCAAGGTCGAGAGCGCGACTAACGTCGAGACGGTCTGGGGCGACATAGAACGTCCGAACGGCATCCGAATCGGAAGCGGTACGGTCGACGTCGGCCTGCTCGTCAACAACCTGTTCATGTCCAGGCAGAGGGAAGTGATGCTGCGCGAATGCATGAGAACGCTGAAGCCGTCCGGCAGGCTGGTGCTCGTCGACTGGCTGCCGACCGGGATCAAGTTCTTCGGACCGGCGGCCGACCAGCTGGTCACGTCCGCTGAGGCACGACGTCTGGCCGAGGCGACGGGGCTTCGGGTCGAGAGGGAGTTTTCGCCCGGCAAGTTCCATTACGGACTGATCTGCACCAAGCCCTAGCTGCAGGCCGGACTTTTTTCGACGGATACGGATTCCCGAAACGGGAATTTTTTGTCTGTCCGGACCGTCGACTGTCGTTTTGGGCCGTTTTTGGCTCGATTTTACGGTCCTGTCCACGCCACCTCTTGCCATTAGGCGCAACTTCCCCTACATTGGAATCCGCTAACATCCCACTGTGAGTATGAATTTTCTAGCCGGTTACGCGCCCTTCCTGGACTACCGTTATTGGATGAACCCGTCGCCGGTCCCGCTCGGTCCGTCGCTGGTCGGTTCGATGGCGGTATTCTTCGCCTGGTTTCTGATCGCCGCCGCAATACTGTATCTGGTCGCCCGGTCGATGGACCGGCACGACGCGCTCAAGGCGGACATCTGCAGACGCGCCGGACGACTGCTGTTTGTCACCGGTCTGCTGGCGTTTCTGGAATTGTTCTTCGTCTACGAGCAGGTGCCGGTGTTGAGCATGCGTCTGTGGTTCCTGATCCTGTTCATACTGTTCGTCGAATGGCTGGTGCGGCTCATAGTTTTCGCGGTGCATGACTATCCCAAGATCAAGCGACAGGAAGAGGAGAAGGCCCGGTTCGAGAAGTACCTGCCTAAGTCCAGGTAGCGCCTCGTCTCATGTCGGTTCGGGCAGCGTTGGGACTAGCCGGTGAGCAGGCCGCGGCCCGTTACCTGAAGCGTCATGGCTATCGAGTCGTCGACCGGCGCTGGAGCTGTCGGTTCGGCGAGATCGACCTGGTTGCCGAGTACGGTGACGAGGTCGTTTTTGTTGAGGTCAAGACGCGGACCGGCGGCTCGTTCGGCGGCGGCGCGGCGGCGGTCGGCTTCCGCAAGTCGGCCCGGCTGCGGGCGGCGGCCTTTTCGTATCTGCAGCGTAAGGGGCTGGTCGGCTGTCCGTTCAGGATCGACGTGGTCACGGTCGAGCCGGTTCGGTTCGGACGGTTTCGGATCAGTCACCTGCCGGCGGCGGTAGGGGAGGAGGAAGACTGATCGGTAATGAGGGTGTGGTTTGTCCGCCGAACCGTCGATTCTTGCGTTTGACGGGTGAAGGGTGTATCCTACCCGCTGTCAGCTAGTTCCGGATGGGACTGGCTCTCTTTTATAAGAAGGGGTTCTCGACTACATATGCCCGCAAAGAATGGGGACAGGCTAAAGACCGTCTCTGTTGGGTGGAAGTTGGGAGATACTCGTCAATAAAGAAAGATTCGAACAATTAAATAGAGTTATATGTCATCGCCAATCTATCAGGCCATTAAGCAGCTGAGCGAGGAGAAGAACATTCCCGAGGAGTCAGTGATCGAGACCATTGAGGCCGCGCTCGCCGCCGCCTTCCGCAAGGACTTCGGCGAGAAGGACCAGAACGTGAAGGTCAACTTCGACAAGGAGACCGGCGACTTCGACGTGTTTGACGTCAAGACCGTGGTCGAGGATATGGAACTGCCGGAGGAGGAAGAGAAGCCCGCTGAGGGAGAGAAACCCAGGGCCAGGCCCATCGTGGCGGTGCCGGCCGTTGGTCCGGACGGTGAGCCGCTCGAGGACGAGGGTCCGAAGTTCAATCCCAAAACCGACATCATGGTCAGTGCGGCCAGGGAGAAGCTGAAGCCGGACGTCGAGGTCGGCGAGGAGATCCGCACCCAGCTCGAGGTGCCGTCCGCCTTCGGACGCATGGCCGCCCAGACCGCCAAGCAGGTCATCATCCAGAAGATCCGCGAGGCCGAGCGCATCAAGCTGTTCGGCGAGTTCAAGGACCGCGAGCATGAGCTGGTGAACGCCACTGTGCAGCGGCGCGAAGGCCGGCTGGTGCTGATCGACCTCGGTCGGGTAACAGGCGTCATGCCGCCGGACGAACAGGTTCCGACCGAGCGTTACGCGCCGGGCGACCGCGTGAAGGTCTACATCGTGCGAGTCGAGATGGCCACACGCGGACCGGAGATCGTCGTCTCCCGCTCGCATCCCGACATCATCCGCCGCCTGTTCACCCTGGAGATTCCCGAAGTCGCGGCCGGCACGGTCGAGATTCACGGCGTGACCCGCGAGGCCGGCGCCCGGGCCAAGGTCTCCGTCTCGTCGCATCAGGAGAACATCGACCCGATCGGTTCCTGCATCGGACAGCGCGGGACGCGCATCCAGACGGTGATCTCCGAGTTGGGCGGGGAGAAGGTCGACGTCATCCTCTTCGACGAGGATCCGGCCACCTACATCATGAATGCGCTGTCTCCGGCCAAGGTCGTGGAGATCAAGCTGGACGCGGACAGCCGTACGGCCGACGTGCTGGTGGACGAGGACCAGCTGTCGCTGGCCATCGGTCGCGGCGGCCAGAACGTCAGGCTGGCATCGCGGCTCACGGGCTGGAAGATCAACATCCGCAAGATCGGCGAGACTGTTGCGGCTTTCGTGGCCGACGGTACGGAAAGCGCCGTCGTGGAGGCCGACGAGTCCGGCAAAGAAGCGGGCGAGCCAGTCGAGGCTAACGAAACCGGAGACGCCGAAGAGAAATCCGTCGACGTCGAGCTGGCCGAACTGAAGAACGACAACGTCGAGGAGAGCGAGTCTGAGGATCAGGCCGAGGAATCCGCGGACGATGATGACGGATCTACGGAGGAGATCGATGAGATCGAGGAATCGACCGAAGAATCCGCGGACGAATCCGAGATGTCGGCCGTCGACGAGACGGAAGAGGAAGGGAGATAAGGAGGATAACCCAAACCAAGAATTATGTCCGGTCTTTACACCACGTTTCTCTTCCAGCCGATCTTCAACCTGCTCGTCTGGCTGCATAACGTCATTCCGGGGCACAACATTGGCCTGGCCATCATTGCACTGACCGTCCTGGTCAAGCTGATCCTCTGGCCGATCACTCTCAAGTCGCTCAAGTCGCAGAAGGCCTTGCAGGAGATCCAGCCTAAGATGGAGGAGCTCAAGCGCAAGTATCCGAACAAGGAGGACAAGGAGAAGCTGGCCAAGGAGATGATGGAGCTCTACTCGAAGGAGAAGGTCAATCCGCTGTCCTCCTGCCTGCCGCTCCTGGTCCAGCTTCCGGTCTTCATTGCGCTGTACCAGTCTCTGTCGCGCGGCCTGCAGTCCAGCGGTTTCGACCTGCTGTACCCGTTCGTGTCCAATCCGGGAACGATCAATACTTCGTTGTTCGGCGTCGTGGACCTAGGCAGTCCGAACGTCATGCTGGCGGTGCTGGCGGCGGTCTCCCAGTTCTTCCAGGCCAGGATGATGATCACCTGTCAGCAGCCGAAGAAGGTTCCGGGCGCCAAGGACGAGCAGGCCCTGGCCAGCATGAACAAGTCGATGGTCTACGCCATGCCGGTCGTGACGCTCATCATCGGCCTGCGGTTTCCGGGCGGCCTGACGCTCTATTGGCTGACCATGAACCTGTTGACTATCCTGCAGCAGCGGTTGACTCTCGGGCGGAAGAATCCGATAGCCGAGGCTTCGGAGGTGCAGAAGTAGGACGATCGACTAATCTTGATTCGATATGAGATACCGCGATTCGCAGCTGCGTGGCGTACCGGCCTTCACCGAGGACGGACGGCGGATCGGCCGACTGGTCGGTCTGGTCGTCGATGCGGCGACCCATGAGGTGGTCCAGTATGCGGTCCGTCGATCCGTCGCCTTGGCCCGTCCGCTGCCGAGCGAACTGCTGGTCGACCGCCGGCAGGTGGTATCCTTGGACGATCGCAGTCTGGTAGTGCGCGACGCGGCGGTGGCCGAGGAGTCGCAGTCCAGTAAGGTCGGTCAGGTATCGGAGCAGGTTCAGGAGGCAGCCGTCCTGAACCGGAACGTAGAATAGGTTGTTAGTTTTGCAGGGGAAGGCCGTCCGTTCGGGCGGCCTTTCGGTTTGTGCGGGCGTGTTTGACGGTACCTTGCCGATTTTTGTCAGAAAAAAGACCCGCCAGGCCATGGGTCGGACGGGGAGAGAGGTTTTAGCTTGGCGGTCTCAGACAGGATCCGGGCTTCCGTGCCTGGTCCACTGCTCTGCGCAGTCGAAAGCTTCCGTTCTGCTTTCGAAGCGCTCGGTTTCGAAGTAGGTGTCGGGGTTAGGGTTAGGATTGTGGTCGTCCGTGCTATGGCATGAGACAGACCAGTTATCTTCTGTTGATAACGGCTCGAAGACTCGCACTCTCCGGCCGGACACCGAGAGCCAATGCTCTCGAAAACCCATCTCTACGCAAGACGGTACCCAGACGAACCAGATGCCGTTCATTTTTTTTGGCTGCCGGCCTTCGATCTTCTTTTCCTCGTAAACGGCTTCGGTCTGTTCGCGTCCTTCCGCTTCCTTTCCCATGTTTTCTCCTTTTGTCCGGTTGCTTGGCCGGATATGGAAGTATGCCAATGTCGCATCGAACCGTCAATCCCTACAGTCATCAAGCGATAATATCTCGTCAGAAAAAAAGAACGGTCCAGAGACCGTTCCGAAGAAGTTTGGGCACGTTCTTGGCCCGTTTAGCTGCCCATCGAACAACCGCAGTACTTATCTTTTGGTGACCTGACTCAGGTCACACCCCCCTCGCAGTGCTAGGTTAGGGTTTGCTCCCACCTGTCAGCCGCATTTTCTGCGGTCTGGTACGATAAAGCGATGCGGAGTAACCTGAACGTCGTCGACATGGATCAGTCCCACCGAGACAACCGGGCCGAAGAGAGCGTCCTGGCCGTCTTGGCCTGGTTCGACGTCTTCGGCTATCCGCTGACCTTGGCCGAGACGGTCCGTTTCGCCCGGGCAGTCGGCGGTGGGGAGCTGATCGGTTCAAGAGTCAGGGAGGAACTTGAGGGCGACCGTCGCATCTCCCAGTTTGATGGCTACTATTTTCTGACCGGCCGTGAGGAGACCGTCAGGCTGCGTCGAAAGAGGTTCCGGCTGGCCGGACGCAAGCTCAGGCGGGCCCGCCGTATCGCCCGGACATTCGGCTTCCTGCCTTCGGTCCGTCTGGTGGCGGTCTGCAACTCGCTGGCTTTCTCCAGTGCGGACGACGACAGCGACATTGACCTGTTCGTGGTCTGTCGTCCCGGCATGCTCTGGACCACGCGGCTGCTCCTGGCCGGGACGCTCAAGCTGCTGGGTCTGCGTCCGACGCCCAAGGTGCAGCGCGACCGGCTCTGCCTGAGTTTTTTCGTGGCCGAGACCTCTTTGGACCTGTCGCCTCACGCGCTGCCCGACGGCGATCCCTACCTTAGGTTTTGGGTCAGCACTTTGGTTCCGCTCTACGACGCCGGCGGCGTCCACGAATGTTTTTTGTCCGCCAACAGTTGGGCTTTCGATTCGGCCGCTACTGTCGCGGAAGCCGATTCCGTACGGCGGTCCGGGAGACGGATCGGCCCGTTCGAGCGGGCGGCGCGGAGGCTGCAGTGGCGCAAGTTTCCGGCTCAGATCAGGGATATGGCCAACCGCGACAGCCGTGTGGTGGTTTCGGACGAGGTGCTGAAGTTTCATGTCATCGACCGGCGGGCGGACTTCCGCGACGAGTACCGTCGTCGTTTGGGTGAATTGGGAATTTCGATATGCCGCTGAGACGTCTTTGGTGTCTGAGGCACGGAATTTTCAGTCCGGCATTTTGTCTGCTGTTGGCTTTGGCGCCGCTGACCACCAGCTACGTCTTTTGGCGGGATCGTTTCGGCGGAGTCGAAGTCAATTGGGGAACCGTGGAGTTGTTCGCGACCGAACTGTTGGCTCTGGCCGTAATCATCATCGCCGTTTTGTTTCGCCGCCGATCTTTTCCTGCCGATCGGCCGGTCCGCTCGGTGATGCGTGCGTCTTTTGCCCTGTTGGTCGTGACCGCACTGTCCGCATTTTTTTCCGGAGATGCCGGAGGTTGGATTCCGGTCGTCTGGCTGCTGTTGGGCTGCCTGTTGGTCTGGTCGGTATCGGTTTCTTTCAGGCTGCCTGTCCGTTCGGCGGCGGTCGCATTGTCGGCTGGCGGCTCGCTGCAGTCCGCCTTGGCCCTGTTCCAGTTCGCGGTCCAGCGAGTGACGGCCGACAAGTGGCTGGGCGTGGCCGAGCACTTGCCTTACGCCTCCGGCACGTCGGTCGTGGAGACGGTCGGCGGTCGCTGGCTGCGGGCCTACGGTACGCTGCCCCATCCGAACATGCTGGGGACGTATTTGGCGATCGCGGCTCTGGCCTCGCTGTTTCTGTTCCTTTCGGTCAGGGGACGGCGGCGTCTGCTGGCCGGACTGGTTGCGGCAGTGAACGTCCTGGGAATGGGCCTGACCCTTTCTCGCAGCGCGTTCGTCGGTTTTCTGGTCGGGCTGGCCGTATTGCTGGCCGGCCATGTCCTGATTGCCGGGCGATCCGGCCGTCGGTCCGTGCTGCTGGCCGTCGGTCTTTCGCTGACCGTCCTTTTGGCGGTTTCGGTCCTACTCCACGAGCCGCTCCTGACTCGCATTACGGCGACCGGCCGGTTGGAGCGCATCTCGGTCGAGTCACGGCTGGACCAGTACGGCGAGGCCTGGAGCTTGGTCAGGCTGAGTCCGTGGTTCGGCGTCGGTCCGGGGCGGATGCCCGAAGCCACGGCCTACGTTTTGGCCACGCACCGCAATCCCTGGGATTATCAGCCGATCCACAACCTGCCGATTCTGATATTGGTCGAGACCGGAATTGTCGGTCTGGTGGCTTGGCTGGCGCTGGTGCTGTCGCTGCTTCGTCTGGGTGTCCGGTCGGTGCTCCGGCGTGCCGGTCACGAATCAATTCTGCCGCTCGTACTGCTGATGGTCCTGCTGACTGTCGGACTGTTCGATCATTTCGTCTGGTCGTCCTGGTTCGGTCAGCTGCTGTTTTGGTCGTCGTCCGGTCTGCTGCTCGCATCGGTCAGGGCGGCTGTGGCGAAGAAAATACCTTCGTGATCCGTCGATCGTCTCTTGTTTAATTTTAGTTCGCCGTTTTCGCCCACCTCCGCTCCGCGGGGGACGGGGCTCGCGCCCCGGACCCCCTTCGGGACGGTCCCGCGCGGCACGGGTCGGCCCGCTCCGGCGGCGGTCCGCCCTAACTCTCGGCGTCCGGCCCTCACCTATCGCTCGGGACCCAGCCCGGACGCCTCCGAGGTTGCCGCGTCGGGGCCGTCCCGCAA
>MNWN01000007.1 GCA_001872545.1 Parcubacteria group bacterium CG1_02_58_44 | reverse complement strand
ACGCTCCTGCTCACCCCGCCCGAGCTGAACGTGATGACATGCTCGCCAGCGGTCTTGAACTCGTAGTGGAATATATATACGGGCACCACGCGCTTCTGGCCGTTCGGATAGATTGGAACCATAGCACCTGTGCCCTGCACGCTGATCGTCTTCTCCGTGGTTGGAGTCTTTATCGTTATCGCGGCCACCGCGGTTCTGGTGGGCTCCCCGTCCTCACCGTACAACACTGCCCCTACGGCGATGGCGTTCATCGGATTTCCCTTGCCATCCTGGTCGAGCTCGGGCGAGGTCGTGTACTTCCTATTGAGTCCAAGACCCGCTATCGGGCTGATAATGTCTATCCTCGCCTTCGATGCCGGCGCCTCTGGTGCAGACGCTCCCGCCCCTTCGTTCCCTGTCGGTGCTGGAGCTCCGTTCGTCGGTGCCGATGCCGGCGGTTGTGCTTGTGTCATGGTCGTTGTTGCTGAGCTGGTAATTGTTGGCCGCCCCTCGAGGATGCGCTGGACGTCGGCCGTGATTATCGGGTCGACACCGAACGCTGTCAGGAGCATGATTATGGCCGCTATCTGTGCGATTGTGAGCATACCCATACTATACCGCAGTCAAGTGTTTATAGCGAGCCGTCGCTGTGGATAACTATCCGCTTCTCCTGTCCCGTCTTTTCGCCCTCCTGGCGAGCTCCCTGGACGTATCCTTGTCGCTCGGCCACTTGTCGAGCTCCTTCGTCGGCACGCTTCGGATGAACTTTCCCATGCTACTGCTGGCGCATCTTCTGCGGCTTCTCGACCAACATTCCGCTCGTCGTCGAGAGGAGACACGCGATGCTGACCGCGCTCTCCACCCCCGCGATAAGCACGTCCACGGCGTCCACCACTCCGACGTCCATGTATTTCCCCCTCGCTCCGCTGACCACGTTGAGCGCCTCGCCCTCTTTGAGGTCAGATACGCTGTCTGCACCCATATTGTCCATAAGTCGCTTGTGCGGGGCTTGTAGCGCCTCGTTGAGCATCCTGCTGGACGTCTTGACCCGCGCGAGTGCGAGCCCCGCGCCGCAGACCACCCCGCCTCGGAACGCCGCCTTCACGGAGTTGACCGTGTCCTCCACCTTGTAGCGAAGCGCCTTGTACTCGTTGTCGGTCGGGGCTCCGACCTTGATGACCGCCACCTTGTTCGTGAGGAACGCGAGGCGCTTCTCCATGGCCTCCTTCTCCTTCTGGCTCGATGCGGTGACTATCGCCGCGCTGAGGTCTGCGATTGCCTTGCGCACCGCGTCCTTCTTTCCCTTCGCCCCGATGATGACCGCCGAGTTCTGCCTGGCGATGAAACGGTCGGCCTGCCCGAGGTCTGCTATCGTCGCCTCCTGAATCTTGTCGCCCTTCGTCTGGCTGAACACGCGGCCGCCCGTGAGGAGCGCGATGTCCTCGAGCCGCGAGAGCCTGTTCTCGCCCCATGGCGCCGCGATCGCGACGCTCTGGAAGCTGCCCTGCGTCTTGGTCTGCTGGTTGAAGATGTGCGGCTGGTTCACGATGAGCGTCGCGAGCGCCTGCTGCTCGACGTTGTCCGCGATGATGACGAGCCTGCCATGCTGCTTGCCCGCGAGCAGGTTCATGAGCGGCATGATGTCAGCCGCCTCGGTGATGCGGTAGTCGGTGATGAGGATGTACGGCTTCTCGATGGCCGCCTCCATGCGCTCTGGATTGTTCACCATGGCTGGGTGGACGTACCCGTTCGTGAACGTTATGCCCTCCGACAGCTCCGCCGTGGTCTTCATGCCCGGACTCGTGTCGAGCGTCACCGACCCGTCCTTCCCGACCTTGTGCCACGTCTCGGCTATCATCTCCGACACCTCCTTGTCGTCGAACGATATGAGCGCTACCTTCTTGAGCTCGTCGAGCGTCTTGATCGGCTTTGCCTGCTCTCTCAGCTGCTCCGTTGCCTCCTTGAGTCCCTGCTTGAGCTCCCTCTCGACCTTGCGGCCGTCGCGCCGCGTGGTCTTGGCCGCCTCGTCCACTATCGCCCCGAGCATTATCATCGAGCCCGTCGTGCCGTCGCCAGCGCGGTCGTTGGTCTTGATGGCCGCCTCGCGAATGACCTTGAGCACTGCGTTCTCGTTCGGGTCCGAGAGCTCGAGGTCGCGCATGATCTGCACCCCGTCGTCCACTACCATGCCGTGCGTGACCTTGCTGATGATGACCTTATTTCCCGATGGTCCGTACGTCGGAGCGACGAGTTCGACTGCCTTCGCCACCGCCCTCTTGATGACCTCGAACGGGTCCCTCGTGATGATTGAAATGTCGTTCATGAGATTGTCAGGATAATTTTATAATACACTTCTCTGGCTCGTAAAGCCGCATGTATGCGGCGTTCGTTGCTCCGCCTTTTTGCGCGAAGTTCCTCAAATGCGCCTCGAGGTACTTCGCATTCTGCACTCGCCCCCGCGCCCCCTTATTCCATCGAAACTTCCTGTCACACCTGGTGCACACCTCCCAGATGACGCTCATAGTCTCGTGGACCGCGTGCAAATCGTGCGGCTCGCCGTATTTGCAGCCGTAACGCTTCACCATGGTCACTTGATGAACGCGATAACGTCCTCGTCGTCGAGGAGCTTGTACTCGACCTTCTTGCCCTTCTCCTCCTGCTCAATGTCCTCGCCAGCGTACGCGCCATAAATGCATCTGTCTCCGACCTTCACGTCCTTGATGTCGGGTCCGGCCGCGACGACGGTGCCGTACGCCTTCTGCTCCTTCTCGACGCTGTCTGGAGTGACGATGCCGTGCTCGCTCACTCCGCCCTTCGCCTCGTCGCGCTTGACGAGGACTCTCTTGCCTCTCGGTATGATTTTTTGAGTCATGGTGCTATTGCAGTTCGCTTATATTCGTGTCCTGCCCCTTTGCCCTGTTCTCCGCGACGATGCGGTCCCTCGCGACTTCCGCGTCGTCCCGAGGGATGTATATGCCGCCCCTCGGTCTCGGTCCCGCGTTGTGCAGGTCCTTCGCCGTCGAGTCCACAAAACGCTCTATCGGGCTCTTGAAGTACGCGAGAGCCGCAACTATGAGCGCCGAAGTCACGAGCCCAGCGATGTATCCGAGCGCGAACCACATGGCTATCCCCCGACGACCTTGCCCTCCTCCTTCGCGGGCTCTGTCGACTCGACGACATCGGCTGGCTTCTCCTCCGGCTTCTTCTTCGCGTCGAACATTATCGGCCGTGCCCCGACCGTGCCGTTCGGGTTGATAAACGCGCTGGCCCCGAGACCGAGCTCGTACTTGCCGAGGAGCGGGATGAGCTCCTTGTTAAACTCCTCGACTCGCCCCTGCAACTCCTTCACAACTGCCTCCTCCGCGCCCGCCTTTGTGTCTTTGGTCATGATGTTGTTTTCCTAGCTTGTAAATAAACTCACGCGGCCGCCCTCGCGTTCCACGGCTTCTTCGCCGCGGTCTTCCTCGGCCACCGCTTCGCCGCGCCCTTCTTGCCGAGTGCCGCCATACCCTTCTTCCCTAACTTCTTCGCGATCGCCCTGCCGCCCTTTCGGCCGACTAGAGCGTACGCCGCTTTCTCTTCCTTTGTAGTCATGCATCTATCTTATCAGACCGCCGCGATGTTGCGGCGG
>MNWN01000009.1 GCA_001872545.1 Parcubacteria group bacterium CG1_02_58_44 | reverse complement strand
AAACTTTGCCACGAGCATCCGCGGGATTATTCGAGCGGAAGTTGAGGTCGTCAAAAGAAATGAGCTGCACAAATTTGTCGTTCTCCCAAAGCGCTGGGTTGTTGAACGTTCGTTTGGCTGGCTCGAAAAGAGTCGGAGACTATGGAAAAACTGCGAACGAAAACTCAATACCAGTTTGCAAATGATGACGCTGGCGTTTCTCGTACTGCTACTCAAAAGATTTTAGACAGGCTCTCACAGAGCAGGATCAGCAATTGACGCAGCTGATCCGGCCTCATCCAGAAACCAGGGATCTTGGTCAGTCGGTCGAAAGACTGCACCTCACGCTCCCGAATGACTAGGCGCAGAACAGCCCGACGATTGTTCCGTGGCTTGTCTTTTCGCTCGACTATCTGGGCTCGCCAGATATCTCCAAACTGGACGCCCATCTCGGATCGAACCGGCTGGTCAAGCTCGATCCGATAGCCCGTCATGTCACTGTCGACGAACTCCCAGATCAGACCATCGTCTCCTCCATCAACCGCTCGAACCAACAATAGGTCGGCCATCTCTTCCTCCTTTTTTTGTTTCGTTCAATTTCTGCACCCCTCTTCATTATTGAGAGAAGCAGGAAAAAACGGGGGAACGGACACACGCGTTAGCACATGCCGTTCCCCAAGAAATCCAGTTTCGATAGTCGCCCTTGTCCCCTGTCCGGTCGAAGCCGGTGGTCGTGCTACCCAGCGCGACCACTAAGGCGAGACCTGACAGGGGCTGACAAACTGTCAGGAGCACAGGCGAACCTTGGGGACCGCGACCTACCTCACAATGGAACATCGCAAGGTCTTAGGTCGTGCGCGCCATGTTAGCGGTTACTCACCGATCACTCAACGCGAAACGGTCAAGGAAACTGGATCAAAAATGTAACGAACTACGGTGCGGCGACCTCCTGCACGGACGCGGGAGAAACCATGGACTCACCCACATCCTGTTGAGGTACGGCGGCATCCTTGAGCTCCGGGTCCGCGTTCGATGTTTCGAGCTCGGGAAGTGCCTCGATCACGATAGTCACGGTCGCGCCGCTCTTTTCGGCCGTCAGACGCCGCTCAACTTGCTCCACGATTTGGCACAGCTTGGCCGGCAGTTTTTTCGGATAGACCTGCCGTATGAAGCCGATCGTGCCCTGCAGCTGACCACGGCTGACGTCATCCAGCTCGCCCTCCTTCGTCAGCAGCGTATGGAGCCGAGCACGAAGCTGGTTGACCTTACGAGGTGTCATGGTGATGCGGCCACCATGACAAATCACCAGACCCAACACAATCGGCACCCTGCCCGTCTCTGGACTGTAGTACACGGTCTTGTCCGCACGTTTGTGCGGTATAAACCCGTTCTTACGGATGATCTCGAGAGCTTTTTCGCGCAGCTCCTCGGGGATCGAGTCCGTATTGCACGAAAACGTCAGGTCGTCGACGTAGGCCGTTGACCGGTAGGATTGGACAGTTCCGTTACTGATGAACAGCTCATAAAGCTGCTTATCCATTCTCAGACAAACAATGTCGAGAATGCGCGGAGAGGTTGGCGGCCCTTGCGGCAACCGATCCCTCCAGGCAACCAGATCCACGATCGTCTCGAGCATCATCTCCTTGTCGGCCTCACTCAGCTCCACCCCCTGAAACATGCGGCAGGCATGCTCCCACGGACCCTTGAGATTCGCCTCGATCCGCGAACGGAACACCGACGGAAAGGCGTTCACGATGTCCACGGCGAACATCGACTTGGCGCCTGCATGCGTTTCCGCACTGGTCAGGATGCTCGACCCTGGCTGATTGCCGTGACGAACAAAGTGAACCTGAACCGTCGACAGAAACCGATGCAATATCGCTCTCTGCACTAGTTTAAGCTCTTCACAGGGAGCCGCGAAGTACCGCCGACCCCTGCCTCGCCCCTTGGACTCGGACCACTCGGTGTAAATCGGTGTTCCGTCGGTCTTGTGCTGACGGATCCGGTCCATCAAAAAAGTCCAGTCCGCCCGGGACACATGCAGGAACTGAAGCAGGAGCAGGACTAGTCGTTCCGGCAGGTCGAGTACCACCCGAAAATCATTCCCGACGATCTTCTGACGCTTACCGCGCCTGTTCTTTCCCTTTTTTGCCACGCTGGGCCTCCTCTTCTGGATTGAGTTGTAAGCCGTTGACCAATCATAGCCAACGGCAAAACTTAGCAACTCCCACTAAATTTGTCAAACGTCCGGGTGTCCAGGTCCGAATCGACAAAAATAGTCCAAAATTCGACTAACTAAGTCTGCCTTTCGCTTCTGTAACCTAATGCTTATTTAGCTACCTTTCGCATAAAAAAGCCGCCTCATGAGGCGGCGGAACGGGACGGATAAGAGTGAAAAGGACGGCTCAGCCGTCAGATTGTCCAACAGAAGACTACGACGAGGACTCTGCCGCCGGCAGCCAATGATCGAGCCAACTGAACATCTCCTGCCAGCGTTCCGGACCGACCTGAAGGCGCATGCCATTACCTGTCATGCCAGAACCCTCTTCCCAGCTAAAGGAACGGTCCGCGTTACGCCGATCGATGATCACCTGTCCACCACCAGCAGACTGGAAGGGACGAAGACGAAATTCGTTACCATCCGGGCTTCTTTCCATCAGCCCATCGAATGGGCTGTGACGACCGGAATCCAGACACCTGCCAGATTTAAGGACAACTACCCCCGGTATGAGACTAATCAGTGTCCCGATCATCATCTCATGATGAAAGGGGCTACATCCCTCTCTCGGTCTGAACATTATCTTTCCGAAGAGGATCATCTCATCATGAACAAAAAGGGCGTACGAGGGGTCATCTCCCAAAAGCCTTCTAAAGAACTTCGGTACGTTAACACAACCCTCCCTTTCCCAGACTTCCCGAAGAATCCCCATGACATCTAAAGACTCTCCCATTTCCTTCGCTCCTTTCAAAGATCGATACTCCATTTAGCCGCAGAAACGACGGTCCGTCAAGCCCCGAACCTCATTTAGTCGGCGTTGATAAAAAAGCCGCCTCACTAGGAGGCGGCGAGGAGAAACGGAGACGGTCGACCCGAAAGATTTACCTGTCGGACTACTCGACCGACGATTCGTCGGTAGACTCCACTGGCAGCCAGCGGCCGAGACGGTCAAGCAATGTCTCCCAACGGTCTCTCCTAACGAAGACCGTTTCGATCGGTTCAGTCATCCTTGAACTCCCGCTTCCTTCTTCATCAGCGACTAACTCCAAAAACCAGGGACTGAAAGTCCCTATGGTCACTCCTTCGGCCGGACCGAGATACCAATGGATTCGACCCGGATTGGCGGCCATATTATGATTGGGACCTATCGTCAGGCTCATTGAGAGCTCGGATGGAGAGAACCTCCTGACGCAAAAGACATCAGTCTCCCCTTTCACCCGTTCCAGCAGACCGCAGAGCGGATGCGCCCAGTCGTTGGTGCCCGGATCGAAGAGAACGGTTCCGGGCGCAAGACGTACCAGAGCGCCGACCCAAACCTCTTGGATTTCGAAGCTGGCGACCAGCTGATGCACCTCCCTAGGATGATAATGCAGGGTACCGTTCAGCTCTCGCATCCTATTAAAGATGAAGCCGACCGTGGCTCTGAGACCTTCTTTCTGCCAAAAGTCGCAGGCCCGTAAAAAATCGGTCTCTTGCAGGGATATGATTTCCGACACGGCTCCTCCTTTCAAAGAACTCGATAGCCAATCTAACCTCAAAAACCGCCGACTGGCAAGCCCATGTATCCGGTCAACAATTGTGGCACGGTCAGTTAAGTGAATAAGCAGCAAGCACCTCAGTTGGTGTTTTTCCTCCGAGCGCCCAATGCGGACGCTCGTTGTTGTACATGGCCATGTAACGGGCGAAGCTCCCGCGGAGCTCAGTGACGGTCGTGCCGTGTCCGCCCTCGGACCAGAACTCCTGCTCGTCGGTACGGTGACTACGCTCCACGCGTCCGTTCTCGACTGGCCTGGCCTTGTGAGTGAAGACGTGACGGATG
>MNWN01000036.1 GCA_001872545.1 Parcubacteria group bacterium CG1_02_58_44 | reverse complement strand
AACCACGGGGAAAATGAATTTGCCATCACGGGAACAGGCGTGCATATTAACGGCATCGAGAGCTTCTGGGGGACGGCGAAGACCCGGCTGATGAAACGACGTGGCATCCGAAAGGATCTGTTCTACCTGCATCTGAAAGAATGCGAATTCAGGTTCAATTACCGACACGAAGACACCTACAAAAAGTTACTCAACATCTTGCGAAAGGACCCTCTTAACTAGTCATGACCCTAAAAGTATTACCGTCAAACGTAGCCGAGTTGCCATCGCTGCTTATCCTGACCGTCGCCAAACCGGCGGTGGCATTAAAAGTGTTGTCGGAAAAAACCGAATCGGCGTAAGAGCCCTTGATTCCGGAAACGCTGCCGGAATTCATGTTGAAGGTAGAGCTGTCGATATCAATGTTAGATAAAGAAGTTCCGCTGATCAGGGCACTGGTTGCGTCCCGAAAAATACAGTTAGAAAAAGTCTTGTTGGCTGTACTGGAAGAAAAAGTTACGGCATAGCTTTTCGCTCCGTCAATGTCGTTATCGGCATCAAACGTAAAGCCATCAAAACTGGCCGCCTTAATTCCGCCGGTGGACAGAACCCTGATCCCTGCAGCGACGGCATGCACGACAACCTCACCGTCGGCGATCCAACTGACCTCCTTAAGGGAGTACCAACTGTGTGTCATGCTGTCCTCCGTATAGATTCCCGCACCGACATGAACGGTATCGCCGTCGACGACGGTGTCTTCCGCGTGCTGGAGGGTCAACCATGGATTCTCCACACTACCATTCCCGGTGGTGTCGTTACCGGTTTTAGCGACATTGTAAGTGGCTGCAGAGGCGTAACTTGGGAGAGCAAAAAAACAAGGACCAAAACAGCTATTGGAAGAAGGCAAACCTCGGCGAGGTTTTTAAATCGATGAAAGATACAGCAATCCTTTACGGTATGAAATGTACATATTTTAGGGCATTTCGCATGTAAACACAACTGGCGATCAGTCCAAAAACCTTACAAAAAATCTTGGCAACAGGCGGTCAACACTGCCGAAAAGCCTTCCTTGAACGCCAAGATAAAGAACGACTGGGACTCGAATCTTCGCTGGGCTATCAACAAAAACACGCCTCCGTGAGGAGACGTGCTGTTGGTAGTCCCATGGGGGATTCGAACCGCATAACCGCCGGAAACGATACTGTGCGGAGTTAAGCGGAGAAATGCAGTTTCTTCGCTAGGGTAAGGCAAGAAACGGATTACCGTAGGCCACCACTGGCTGCAGTCTTTTGTCGTCGTTCGTCACTTCGTGGGCAACTGGCGGTCAACACTGCCGGGGAGGTGACGGACGGATACTCAGGCAGGGCAGATTCAGGCTACCTATGCCTTACCGCCCCCCCAAGGCCAATTAGACAAAAGTTCTGGGGGCCCTAAAGTTTTTTACGGTTTTAAACCGTATGCAGAAACCTCAAGCCTAAAACGTCTTTTAAATGACGCTCCCCCAGCCCAAGTCAAGAATTGGGATTCACGACGCAAAACCCGTCACCTTACGATGGCGGGCAAAGATTATTTATCTTTCTTCATTGTCTAATCTCTTAAGTTCTTCCATTATTCGTTCTCGCTCATCAGGATTTTTATTAAGATGATCTGTAGCCTTTAAAAAACCATAAAGCCCGTAGATTGACTCATTACCCTCACGCTCTATTTCACTCCAAGTAAATGGATTTTTCTTTTTATAAACCTCTAATAAGGTACCGTTATCTTGTGCTTGTCGTATTTCTTCCGTTAATTCACCAAACTCTTTCTCATTGCCCTCAGCCTCCTTATCCCCTAATTCCTTGTATATCAAATAAAGTGTCAAACTTTGAATAGACTTCGGACTATCTAAAAGTGAAAACTGAAAAGTATCCTTGTAGGCGATAAACCTAGTCAATTCAGAACCCTTTTTTTTCGATGCTTCCCAATTACCATATCTTTCAAGCCAGGTGTTTGCCAAAATCCAGTGTTCATCCCTGCCAGGATTTTTTGACCTTAAGCTATTATATATCGGCTGGCATGCGCTGCGCCACACCTACGCCACACAGCTGGTGAGCGCCGGTGTCCCGATCAGGACGGTGCAGGAACTCATGGGGCATCGGACATCAAGATGACCATGCGCTATGCGCACGTGGCGCCGGCCTCGCTGCACGAAGCGGTGCTGGCTCTCCCCTCTTTTGAGGGCATTCCAAAAACTTTTGGGCAACAGGCGGTCAACACTGCCGAAAAACCGTCCCTAAACGCCGAAAATACGGAGAACATTGAGGCTCTAATCTTCCCTAGGCTATCAACAAAAACACGCCTCCGTGAGGAGACGTGCTGTTGGTAGTCCCATGGGGATTCGAACCCCAGTTTTCTCCGTGAGAGGGAGACGTCCTAGACCGGGCTAGACGATGGGACCTCAGTCGGCCGGGAACAACATAACATGCCGCCTCCGACCGGTCAAGATCAGGCCATACTCAGTTTCGCCACTCGTTATGGTTGCCCGGCAGCAGATCAGCGGCTCGCAACGGCTCGGCCATCAGTTCCTTGACCACATACTCCATATGCATACCCCGCGAACCCTTAACCAAGATCGCGTCACCCGGCTTCATCCGCTCTTGCACGAACCGGCCGGCAGTCTCGGTGTCAGAAAAATGAAACACCCGATCCTCGGATAGACCCGCCTCTTTGGCCGCCCGTTCGGTCACGCTCATCAGTTCGCCGACCAGTACCAGACTGCCGACGTCCAATTCCGCTGCCCGACGCCCAATCTCAACGTGAGCTTGCTCGCTCAGGGGTCCCAACTCCAGCATGTCACCCAGCACCGCGAACCGACAGTCGTCGTCAGCACCCAATGGTATCTCATGCAGGACCTCAAGTGCGGCCAGGACCGACTTCGGCGCGGCGTTATAACTATCGTCGATCAAGATCGTCCCCTTGATGCCCGGCAGACAACGCAGACGCCCCGGTCCCGTCTCGAAACTACCAAGACGACTAACGATCTCAGTCAAATTGAGTCCACGAGCCAACCCGACAGCCGCCGCAGCCAGAGAGGCATAAACGGCCGGCCGGCCCAACGCACCGGACACGAAGACCGGCATGACCGATCCGTTGTGCGACAGCTTGAAGTGGGTGCCACATGAATTTTGCGGCTGATGGCAATCGTACGAAATGGTGTCGGGCAATGCCCGTACGTCAGCCTCCTCATGAAGACCGTAACTCAATACCTTGGCTGAGGTCTGTTTCCGCATGGCCCAGACCTGCTCGTCATCCCGATTCAGAATCGCCACCCCATCCTTCGGCAGCGAACGAATCAGTGTCGACTTCTCCGCGGCGATAGCGACCGTGGACTCGAAAAGCTCCAGATGCGATTCACCGACCGTGGTCACCACTCCGATCCGCGGTGGGGCCAAGGCTACCAACTTAGCGATGTCGCCAGGACGGTCAGCGGCCATCTCGAGAACCAGCGTGTCGGGATAGTTCTTGGCCGGAAAGAGGGAACGTGAACAGCCCTTCAACAGCGCCGCCAGCCAACCGAACGCGGAACGTCCCGGCGAGACCAGATCCAGCACGGCCAACGGAAGACCGAACTCGGTGTTGTAGTTTCCCGGACTGACCCGAACCCGAAAAGTGCCGTCGAGCACCGCCCCGATGGCCTGCTTAGCCGAAGTCTTTCCAATCGAACCGGTCACCCCGACGATGAACGGCCTGGTTTTGGAGATCAGACGACGAGCCTGTACCGCCAACCTCTTTTCTGCGAAAGCCTTCATATTTTCTTGCGATTATTTCGGCCTACTAGGCGGAATCTGCATGTAGTTTAGCAGGAAGTCGGCGATTTCCCCAAAAAGAGGGGCAGCCGACGACTCGGCCCACTGGACGTCCTTCGGCCGGTCGATCTTGACCAGCATGACGAACTTCGGGTCGTCCACCGGCGCGAACCCGACGAACGAGCCGATCGAGGCCTGGTCGTCGTAGCCGCCTCCGTCCGTCCTCGCCACCTGAGCTGTCCCGGTCTTGCCGGCCACCCAGTAGCCGGGCACGCCGGCCCGCTTTCCGTGACCGTCCTCGATGACCCTTACCATCATTCCGCCGACGAGCGTCGACGCGCGCTTGCTGATGATCTGACGGATTGCAGTCGGCTCAGTCACCGTCTCCCGTCCGTCCGGCGATACGATCCGGTCTACCAGATAGGGCCTCATCAGCTTGCCGCCGTTCGCGATCGCACCCATGGCCGCAGTCATCTGCAGCGGCGTAACGGTGATGCCCTGTCCGTAGGAGGCAGTCGCGCTCCAGATGTCTCCGCTTTTCTCTAGCGAGGAGATGTTGCCCTCCACTTCTGTCTCCAGTTCGATACCGCTGCCGGTTCCGAAGCCGAAACCGCGTACGTACTCGAGGAATGGCTCGGCTCCCAGCTCGCGCACGGCGAATATCGTTCCGGTGTTGAGCGATTTCTCCAGCACCTGCGTCATGGTCTGGATGCCGTTCGCCTTGCCGTCGGAATTGCGGATGGTGTACGGACCGATCTGAACCTGACCGGTGTCCTCATAAGTCGTGTTCGGTCCGACCTTGTCCGCGTCGATCGCCGCAGCCAGGGTGATCGGCTTGAAGATGGAACCCGGCTCGTAGGCCTCGAAGATGGCCGGATTGTTGAAGACCGAAGCGTCAGCCACCTTCGAAAAGTCGTTGGGGTCGAAGTCCGGCAGTCCGCACATCGCCAGCACCGCTCCGGTGCTCGGATCCATTATGACGATCGCCCCGCCGTCCGCATCATGCTGAATCACGGCCTTCTTCAGACGATCGCAGGCCACATACTGAATCGACCGGTCGATGGTCAGAACGATGTCCGAACCGTCCTGCGCCGGAACCAGCTGCCGGTCCGCAGCGCCGATCCAACGTCCCAACGGATCCCGTTCGGTCTCCAGATAGCCAGGCTTGCCGCTGAGCTCGTCGTTCCAAAAGCCCTCGATGCCGTAACGTCCTATCTGCTTGCCCTGCTCGTCCGAACCGACGAAGCCCAACACGTGGGAGAGATATTCCTTCTCCGGATAGAAACGGTACGACTCCGAACCGAACCCGATGCCGCCGATCTTCAACGCCTTCATTCTGTCGGCCTGTTCGTCCGAGACTCGCCGCGCCAAAGATTCATACGGATCGTCCCGATGCGACAGCCTCTCCTCCACGGAGGACTCGTCCAGCCCTAAGATATCAGACACCTGTCCGGCCACCAGACCCGGATCGCCGATGTCACGCGGAACGGCATAGACCAGAGTGTAGTCCTTGTTGACCGCCACCGGAAAAGTGCCGGAAGACGAACGCGGATCCTTCAGGTAGATCGTCCCCCGTTTCGGGAACAGCTCGGCAAAGATCTCATGCTGATTTGAGGCCAGGGCGGAATAGAAGTCGTGCGATATGACCTGCAGCACGAACAGCCGCACTCCGACTAGGGCAAAGGCCAAGAGGACGACGACCTGAAAAAGGCGGAACCTCCGGTCGAAGAGACCGCTGAATGCCCGTCGAGGACGGGCGTTCCTTCTGATTGGCCTAACGTAGCGGTTCATCCGTGTCTTGATCGGTTCTGGCCGTGCCTGTCGCTTCGAGGGACGAACTGAGCCCGAAATCGAACAGCTTACCCGGCCCGTCCGGATCCTGACCCGCAGATACCTCGTCTCCGTCGTTCAGCCCGTCGCCGTCCGAGTCAGGATCGTAGGGATCCGAACCGAAGAAGATCTCGAGCTGGTCGTTCAGCCCGTCGCCGTCCGAGTCGGCGTTGCCGAACTCCATTGCGGGAGTTGACAGTCCGGTCGGAATCCCGATACCCGTGGATCGATCGGACGAAGAACGGTCGTCGGTTTCGGCCGGAGAGAGTCCGCCGGACGAATCCGAAAGCAGGGCCGCAACAATGGCACCGACCTCTAGTGTCTCGCCGTCAGGCTCGGCCAAAGTCAACGGCTGATTGAAATTGGAAAAATTGACGGTCAAAGAAAGACGTCCGACCCCCGTTCCGTCGTCATGCAGAAAGTGCAGCCTCAGCCGATACAGATAGTAGTCGTTCCGTCCGATCCAAGCTTCGCCGCCGTCCGCCTTCAGGCCGGAGAAAAACTTATCGAACGTCCGCAGTTCTTCTTTTGACGGTTCCCGACCCCGACGCAGCGTGCCGTACGTAATCAAAAAGTCCCTAATCAACAGCATTTCTGGCTTAACCTCATAGTGGAAGGTCTCAACGCCGTTTAGCGTCTCGTCGTCAAGTCGTCTGACCACCGACAGAAACGGCGTCCGACGAAACTCGTCAGCCAGATGGGCGTTGTCCTCGTCCGAGAGTTCACAGCCAAGACCAATGACCAGCACGGTAACCCGTTCGCACAGGTCGGACGACTTGACATGCAGCCAACGGTTAGTCAGCCCGGAAACCGAAAGTGGGCCAAGACCGTCAGTCACCTGCCACATGCGCAGATAACTTTCGTTGGAGATGGTACGCAACTCACCGGAGATTACGCAGGGCTGCCGATCGGTGACCTGATCGGGAACAGAACCGAACGTGAACGAATGTGCCTGACGAACTGCCTCCGGATCTGTCCGGTCGATCGCTCCAGCAGTGGTCAAGCGGTATGACGCACGGTCATAGGAAGACTGACCCTGATCGTTAGTTCGCTCCGCCTCACTCTGATATTCGACCTCGGTCTCCACTCGAAATACCCGAGCGTTGACCATTCGCCACTGCATTACCGCCAGCACTTCCGACCTACTCGGCAACAGCAACAGCAGCAGCAGGGAACCGGCCAGCACCGCAGCAAGCGAGACAAAGACCGCGATCATTACATGCGTCCTCAGATACCATTTCCGTTCTCCCATAGCGCAAGAGGGTTACGGCTGGCGCTCGTCCGACGGTACGGTCGAGCCGGACATCAGACCCAACAGGACGGCGGACAGTGGCTGAGCCTCCGCCGGCCGGTCAACTGTCACCTGCTGATTGAAACGGTCAAACTTGACGGTCACGGCCACCGGCATGCTGTTCCCGCCGTCGCCGGGGAAGACACCGAACTTCAGCAGCAGAAAATCGCCGGACTGACGGTCGACGTAGCCCTCGGCTACCACGTCATGACCGTCGACGAGGGAACGGATACCGTCCGATCCGCTGTCCAGGGAAGGACGAAGTCCGGAAGATTCCGACAGACCGAACAGGAAGTCGGCCAATCCGTCCCGGTCCACGGACAGATCGTAGTGCAGGACCGGCCGGCCGTCGATGACCGTGTCCGGCAGGCGGGCGACCGGACTCAACCAGCCGGACGGACGTTCGGTCCGAACCGTCCCCACCGTATCGGACGAGCCGGCGGACGTTACCGGCCACGGAATCAGCGCCGACATCTCCTGTCCGCCGATCGAAAACCAGTTTCCGTCGAGTCCGGAGGCGTTGACCAGGCTCTCGATCTCCGCCGGCACGCCGTCGAACCGGACAAAGTTCTGGTCGTCTCCGGGCAGTCGGACTTCAGCCGAGAGCATCTCGTCGGACGCTCCGGCGAAGAAGAACTTCAGTTCGGCCTGTCCGACCAGCCGACCGTTGGCGTCATGGGCCATCTCCACCGGACCGCTGATCCGCAACGGCAGGTCCAACGAACTCCAGCCGGAATCGGGCATGAAGCGATTCGGGTCGACGAAGGTATCGATCGACAGTCCGCCGGAAAAGGACCGGACCGTCGCCAGCCGGTCGAGCGCCGTCGCTATCAGATCCTCGTCGGAACGGCTGTTGACGAACAGCGTTACGGCCACGACGCCGACGGCGATCAGCACGAACGCCAGCATTACGGCTAACCTGCGTTTGTTCATAATAAACGGGCCAAAGAAAAATATTTTAAGTCCTCCACGCTCGTAATTTCCGCATTCGACCCATGCTGCCGTCCGCCGTCACGGTTTCGACTTCAGGTAGTGCCGGCCCTTCAGCCTCTGCGGCAGATAGTCCTGATCCACCGGCCCCTCGGCCGAAGGGTTGTAGACGTAATCGCGTCCGTAGCCCAGCTCCTTCATCAGTCCGGTCGGCGCGTTCCTGAGATGCAGCGGCACGGGATCGTTCTGCGCCAGCTCGACATCCTTCCTGACCTGCTCGTAGGCGACGTAAAGCTCGTTCGATTTCGGTGCCCGCGCCAGGTAGACGACTGCCTGTGCCAGACAGACGTTGCACTCCGGCAGGCCCAGCTTATGGGCGGCATCGAAGGCAGCCAGTGCCTGCACCAATGCGTTCGGATCGGCCAGACCGATGTCCTCGGAGGCGAAACGGACCAGCCGACGGGCGACGTACAGCGGACCCTCGCCGGCCTCAAGCATCCGCCCCAACCAGTAGAGCGCGGCGTCAGGATCGGAACCGCGCAGGCTCTTGTGCAGGGCCGAAATGATGTTGTAGTGCTCCTCCCCTCCCCGGTCGTAGCGCAGATGCGAACGCCGGATCAGGTTCCTTACCGTCTTCAGCTCCAATTTTATCATTCTATCCGGCTTGTCGGCCACCGCCCGGACCGCACGCTCCGGCGTGGACTTGACCGTCATCTCCAGCAGGCTGAGGGCTGCACGGGCGTCCCCGTCCGCAACTTCGGAAATGAAGGAGAGAACGCCGTCTTCGATCTCAAAACGCACCTGTCCGAAACCGCGTTCCCGATCGCCGACCGCCCGATCGAGCAGACTCTCGATCTCCTTCGGCTGAAGCGCGGACAGCACGAACACCTTGCAGCGGGACAGCAGGGCCGCATTGACCTCGAAGGAAGGATTCTCGGTCGTGGCGCCGATCAGTACCACCGTGCCGTTCTCGACATGCGGCAGAAAGGCGTCCTGTTGGGCCTTGTTCCAGCGATGGATCTCGTCAACGAACAGGATGGTGCGGCTGCCGTACATCGAAAGCCGCTCCTGAGCCTCGGCAACCACGACCCGCAGCTCGGCCACGCCGCTCGAGACGGCCGAAAACTGCACGAACCTGGACTCGGTCATGGTGGCGACGATCCGGGCCAGAGTGGTCTTGCCGGTCCCGGGCGGACCCCAAAAGATCATCGACGGTACCTCGTCGTTCTCCAGCAGGCGGCGCAGCATGCTGCCCTGGCCGACCACGTCCGTCTGCCCCACGAACTCGTCTATCGAGCGCGGACGCATCCGGTCAGGCAGCGGAGCCTCCTTCTTGAGCTGCTTTTCCGCCTTAAATTGAAACAGGTTCGTGGACATAACGGATGAAGGGTACCGCACGGCCGGTCTGAATAGAAGGACCAACGCAAACAGAATGTGCCGACGAAAAAGGCCGCCTAATGCGGCCACGATCCCGAAACCGAGGACGTGTCAGTAGTTCCCCGGAGTCATCTTCACGTTTCGCTTTGACCAGATCCTCTCAAAGATATAATAAATGACGGAGTTGATAAGGGCGATGACCAGCGTGGCCGTGAGTCCTCGCGTGACCTGGGCGGTAAAGAAGGGATGACCAACAGGTCCTTGCCTGAAGTCAGTAGACGGAAGGTCACGGTCTTGGCCAGCGTCCGCCACTTGGTGTCGCCATTCTCCATGCCCCAGTCATGCCGCTGCCAGACCCGTTCGTGATACCAGTACAGCAGGGTCTGAATGGCGTGCCGCAGCAGGGTGGCCATACCGCTCAGGAAAAGGCTGTTCAGGAAGAAAGACAGGATAACAAAATCGACGGCCATGACGGCCAGACGAAACCAGATTGCCTTTGTCCAGAGAGACGACTTCATATCTGTCTAGTGCCATTATAGCACGCAATGGACTTACCCTTAAACACAGTATCCGTTCCTGCCCGCCGGCTAGACTTGCCAATCTCCGGCCGATAATCTATATTACCGCTGTCGTCGGGGCGTAGCTCAGTGGTAGAGCGCTCGCTTCGGGTGCGAGAGGTCGCAGGTTCAAGTCCTGTCGCCCCGACCATCAGAAAGACCAGCGAAAGCTGGTATTTTTGATGGAAAATTGGATGCGACGGGGCTTGAACGAGGCTTGTTCGCCAGAACCACAGTAAAGACGGAGATCCACGATTTGATTGTTTCTTTTGCTCCACAAAAACTCCAGACATGAGTCCAAGATTTGGGCTTCGCAACAAAAAGGCCCCCACCAGACTCGGTGAGGGCAGCGAAACCGACTTCTTCAAGTCGAAGCCAGAAGTTTCATTGTATAAAGATGCCGGCCATAGATGCCGTAATACATCTTTCGACCGTCCATCTCAAAGAGGGAACTCAAGTGATCAAAATTGGACCGTGGTGCATGACCGTTCTCTACCCAGCACTTCAGATCATGCCGGGATGACCGACCAATATAGGCGAATCGTCCCTGGGATAGTTCAGTAAAGTCAGAAAGGTATTTATTGGACCTCTCAAAGTCACCAACAGCCTCAAGGTCCCCATCTTCATTCTGCCTAGATCCACGACCTTAGGCTATGCACCGACCCAACCTTGGCATACGCAGAGCCTGATCATCGAGGACTATATCGAGCGAGCCTACCGTCACTCACCGCCGCTGCAGGGTTACTCCAAATACGACGACATGAGCCACAGGAACGATCCGAATCTGTTTCGCGAGCGAGGCGAAGACGGCTGGCACGTAAGCTCCGCTGGGCAGCGCAGCCAATCCTGGGACTACGTTGATCACATACTCAGAAATAACGTCACGGGATCGGTGTTCTATAGAGCGTCGAGACGTCGACGATGACTGGTTCATCGTAAAAAACGAGTCGGCGACCAGACTAGACTTCGAGCCGAAGAAAGTCTATCTGAATCCAGCCATCGATGATGTCTTCGCCTTTACGCCATCCTACACGACGACGACGACCACCCCCGACGCGAGCGAAACGCGCATGTATTCCCCTATCGAAGAGTGGACCATTCCGGGAAAGGCAGTCCCGATGGCTATAGATCCTACCGGACATGTTCTCTTCCGCACGGAGGAGCCTGTCGACGTACCGACCAAAGACGCGTACGGATCAACCATCGCCATCTGCAACCCCAGAATCTGCTCGTTCAATTATTCGTACTGGCTGAACGGAAAGCGAATCGCCGTGGCGAACAGCATTATGGTACCGCAGTTTTCATCCAGTGCGGCCCCGACAAAACTGCCTTCCTGGTATGAAGGCGCGGAAAAAGCCTTCAAGTACTATGGCGTCTTCGGACAACCGGATTTCGACAGCAACGGAAACCTAGTATTTTTCTCTGTACAGGATGTCAAAATTTCCAAACTGACCTTCGACGTCAGCAGCATAAGATAAGAAGGCGAGGCGAAACCGAAAAGACGAAAGACGCTCCCGCAAGGATCGTCTTTTTCGTAAAGATGACTGACGGCCATTCTGATCAATGGACGAAAAAGCTGCAGATGGGATAGCCTATGAATGAAGCCGAAATTAGACGATTTAAACCATGACTGCCGAAACTAAATGCAAAAATGGACCAAAAAAGAGTCTGAGACCGTATTCTCCAAGTATGGTCGAGCCGTTAAACGAAGAACTTTCATTCTGCCCGACGGACAGGACGCGGACTTCTACGTTCAGGTATCCGGTTCGCCGGTCTGCGTTCTGGCCCTGACCAACGACAACCGAGTCATCCTGGTCAGACAGTTTCGGGTCGGTCCGGAAGATGTGCTGCTCGAGCTGCCCGGTGGAGTCCAGGAAAAAGGTGAGTCTCCCGAGGAGGCCATGCGACGAGAGCTCCTTGAGGAGACCGGCTACACTGGAGACATCGAATCTGTGACGCGCTGCCTAGACTGCGCCTACAGTACCACCGACCGCCACTGCTTCGTGGCAACGAACTGCCAAAAAGTCGCCGAACCGAAGCCGGACGAGACCGAATTCGTCGAAGTGGTCACCATGCCCCTGCCGGAATTCCGCAATCATCTGCGCACTGGCCGAATGACCGACGTTGAGGTCGGATATCTCGGACTGGACTACCTGGGCCTGCTGTAACGACAGTCTGCGACCGAAAAGGTCACTCCAAAGAACCTAACCCAGCAAACAGATGTCCAACGACAAAAGATACCCGCTGATCGGCGTCGGAGTGATGATCCGAAACGAGCGGGGCAAAATTCTGATGGGTCTCAGGAGAGGCTCGCACAGTGCGGGCGAATGGTGCTTCCCGGGCGGACACCTAGACTTCGGAGAGACCATATTCCAGACTGCCGAACGAGAGGTACTGGAAGAAACCGGACTCAACGTGAGGACCGTCGAACTTTTCTCCGTCTCCGACGACTTTCGCTACATCGACACGGACGGCAAGCACTACGTGACCATTGGAGTCCTGGCTGAGTATCTGGAAGGCGAGCCGCAGCTCCTAGAGACGGACCGCTGCGACGAATGGCGGTGGTTCGCGCCGGACGCCCTGCCGGACAACCTGTTCGAGGGCACGTGGTGGATGATCGAGAACTCGAGGAGCGGACGTATCTACGAACCGGCCAGAAAATCGGAGACAGTCACGGCGACCTAATCCGCAACGAAAATTCGCCGAACGAAAAGGCTCCGTGACTACGGAGCCTTTTGATCTCTCTGGAAAACAGTCGGGGCTCAACCGGCCAGCAGCATCACGGCCAGCACTGCTGCCAGAGCGAGCCGATACCAGACGAACGCCATCAGCGTATGACTCCGCAGGAACCTGATCAGAAAATGTATCGCCGCCAAGCCGACTGCAAAGGCGACCGCGAAACCGAGCATCAGGCCTGGCCCGAACTCGTGCAGGACGCCTTCAGACGACAGGTCCAGCAGCTTCTTCAGTCCGGACGCGGTAATGATCGGCCAGGCCAGCAGGAAGCTGAACCGTGTAGCCGCAGCTCGGTTCAGACCGAGAAACAGTCCGCCGGAGATGGTCGAGCCGGAACGCGACATGCCGGGCACCAGCGCCAGGCACTGAAACAGTCCGATTCCCAGCCCGGACCGAACGGTCAGTGGCCGATCCTGCCGGGCAAAACGCTCCGCCAGCCACATCAGCCCCGCACCCAGAACCAACGTCACCAAAACCAGCCAAACCGAACGAAAGACCGTCTCCATGTAGCTCTCCAGCAGCAGGCCCAGCACCGCGGCCGGAACCGTACCGACGACGATCGCATAGAGCAGTGTCCTGTCCTCACGACCCACCGGCCGCCGCAGAACCAGACCAAAGGACGAACCGGCCAGCCGCCACAGGTCCGACCAGAAATAGACCGTCACGGCCAGTATCGTCGCCAGCTGCAGTACCGCATCCACGGCCAGACCATGATCGCTGCCCAGTCCGAAAACCGTCCTGGCCAGGATCAGGTGACCGGAAGACGACACCGGAAGAAACTCGGTCAGTCCCTGCACGGCCCCCAAAAGCAGTCCTGAGAGATAGTCCATAGAAAAATATTTATCGCATATCCATGTCGATCCGACGTGGAACGCGGGCGAACGTCCGGATCCGACCCAAAGCATAGAAAAGGCCACGCGGATATGCGCAGCCGAGGAAGAATTGGAGGTCCGAAAGACCCAATACGGCTAGCTCTTCAGCTTCACCTCTCGCCTCCAGGCAATCCATTCGATCCGACCGTTTGCCATCGGACAGGAACCTCTTATCTCGACCACTACGCTCCTGACTTTCCCGTCCATCCGATCGCAGATACCGTTGACCGCCAGGTCAACCGCCGCCAGCTATACTCTGGATCCTTCCGTCCGGCTGCATTCGACGGCCTCCTCGACGGCTTGCCTTATCTCGCTGACGATCTTGGCTACGACATTGTGGCACGAACCGAAACCGTTTGAAGCACGCCCGACGTAAACTTCTACCCGAACAAATTCGAGCGGAGGCCTGACCAACTCCGACTGTTTTTCTTTTGGTACTGAACCCTCCTGCCGGCTTCGGTCGGCCGGTTCGGTGTTTGACACCATGATGTCATGGACAACACCGATCGGGCAAACCGCAACGCCAACGCACGGTCCGAAGAGGCCGTCCTCGTGGGACGGCCTCACCTACAACGAAGATATCCCATTAAGTGGGCTCACTCGCGCTCGGTCAGCACGACCTCGACTTCGGTCTCCTCGCCACGGTGCAGAATCTTCAACTTAACGGTATCGCCGGACTTCAGGTCTCGGATCGCCCGGGCCAGGGGATTTTCCGCAGTCAAGCGTTCGCCGTTGACCTCCAGGATTATGTCGTTCTCGACGATGCCGGCCTTGTCTGCGGGCGAACCTGGGGTCACCGCCAGGTCGGTCTGCAGATCGCCGCGAACCACCAGCGCGCCGTAGTCGACGGTCAGCTGGTTGGACTTGGCCAGTTCCTCGGTGATCATCAGGTAGCGCAATCCCAGGAACGGACGCGATATCTTTCCCGTCTCGACCACGCTGTCGACCACTTGACGTATGTCGTTCGCCGGCAGGGCGAATCCGATCCCCTGCGCATTCTGCTCGACTGCCACGTTCATGCCGACCACCTGGCCGTCGAGGTTCAGGAGCGGACCGCCGGAGTTGCCGGGGTTGATCGCCGCATCGGTCTGGATGACGTCGTACAGCTGCTCCGAATTGCCCTGATCGTCGCCGGCGGTAATGTCGCGCGACAGTCCGGAGACGATTCCGGCCGAGACAGTGTTGCTGAACTGCCCGAGAGAGTAGCCAATGGCCACGACGCTCTGGCCGACCTTGGGCTCGTCATCGGCGAACGGCAGGAACGGCCAGCTGTCACCGTCGATCTTCAGTACGGCCAGGTCGTTCGACGGATCCCGACCCATCACCTGGGCCGTATGCTTCTCGCCGTCAGAGGTGACGACGGTGTATTCGGCCGACTCGTCGGCCACCACATGCCGATTGGTGACGATCAAGCCGTCGGCCGAGACGAAAAACCCGGTCCCCGCTCCTACGTCCTGCCGTTCCGTCCCCTTCTGCCGCATCTGCGGTATCTGAATGCCCGGCAGGTTGCCGAACACCCCGCCGAACGGGTCGGAATAGTACTGCTCGAACACCGGCATGTCCTTCGATACCACGACCGAGACCACGGCCGGCGACACCGACTCGACCGCGCTGATGCGGCGGGCCTCCTCGATCCGCTGCGGATCTACCATGGCTTCCGTCTGACCGTCACCGGACGGCTGGGATGACGACGCATCCGACGAAAGATACGAAGCGACCAGACTGCCGACCTCCGGTCGACTTGCGACCAGTCCGGCCGAAAAGCCGAACACCGTCGCCAGAATCACCGAAACCATCATCATCGCGACCGGACGGCCGCGACCGTTTGTTAGCTCCTGTTCCGACATACGAAATGAAGATAGGTGAATTAACGTTTTATCATTATAGACCCGAACCACTGCGGTTTCCAGATAGTCCAGCCCATCAGCCCTGAAACGCGGACATTGACGTTTGAGCCGGTCTAGAATAAGTTGGACTGAGTTCATTGTCTTTGACAAGAAGGAGGGAAGAAAAATGAGTATTGGGCTAATCGATCAGCCTACTATCCCCGCACAGCTTGAAGCAGCCGAAGAGATGCTGCGGGAGTCAAAAACCTATCTCGGAAACGGAGATGGGATCGGTGCCATGCACTGTCTCCATCAGGCCGAAATCCACATCAAGAAGACCAGAATGATTGCCGGCGCACAAGCCGACGATCTGACCGGAGTCATAGACCTAAAAGCCCAGATCCAAGATCAATGGTTGCGTCTGGGCTGGAAACTTCGGCTGCTGGCTTGGTTGCTGGCCTAAACAAGCAGCGCATCTGTACCTCATCGATCGATACCGCCGTAAAGGCGGTTTTTTGTTGAGTGGAAAGAGGCTCCATCGCAAGGATGGAAACATCAGCCCAACAATCGAGATAGGAAACCAGAAGATTGACGAAAGGACCCTATGTAGATGCCCACGGAGGATTATCTAAAAACAAAAGCAGGTTCTCAGTTGGATGAAATGTAGCCGTCTGGAAGAAACCGCGACGTGAGTCGTATTTAACAATACGACGAGCTAACGGTTTCCGAAGACGGTTGAAGTTCGCCAACCGAGAACCTGCGTGTAAATCATCTATCTATTGGCCATGACCGAACGTTTGTACGATGCAAGATTATCCAAGGCAATGCCCGTACCCTTGACCACGCACAACTGCGGATCGTCGGCCACATAGGCCGGCACGCCGGTTGCCTCGGCAAAGAGCGTCGCCAGGTTCCGCAGCTGTGCCGAACCGCCGGACAGGATCATCCCCTTCTCCATAACGTCGGCCGACAGCTCAGGCGGCGTATTGTTCAGCACTTCCTTCAGGGCCGCTATCATGCCGGTAAGCTCGTGCTGAATGGCGTCGGTCACGTCGTCTGAACCTACCGTGATCACCCGCGGCAGTCCGGTCACCATGTCTCGTCCGCGCACCTCCATGGTCAGCTTCTGGTCCATATAGATCGCCGAGCCTATGCCGATCTTGATGTCCTCCGAAGTGCGCTCGCCGACCGCCAGCCCATACTTCCGTCGAACATGCTCGGCGATGGCCGCATCCAGCTTGTTTCCCCCGATCCTGACCGAGGCCGAAGAGACGATGCCGCCCAACGAGATGACCGCCGCCTCCATGGTGCCGCCGCCGATGTCGATGATCATGTGACCCAAAGCGCTGCCGATCGGTATGTCCGCCCCGATGGCGGCCACGATCGGCTCCTTGATGATGTAGGCGGCGCGTGCGCCTGCCCGGATCGACGCATCGACCACGGCACGCCGCTCGGTCGAGGTGATGCCGCCCGGAACCGCGACCATGACCTCGGGCCGGAAGAACCGTCCCACGCCCGCCTTGTTGATGAAATAGCGGAGCATGGCCTCGGTCATCTGATAGTTGGCGATGACGCCGTCCTTAAGCGGCCGGTGAGCCACGATGGTGTCGGGCGTGCGTCCGAGCATATCCTTGGCCTCCTTGCCGACGGCCAAAATCTTACGGTCGATCGACGATACGGCAACGACAGAGGGCTCATTGATGATGACCCCCCTCTTCGGCACGTAGACCAGCACGTAAGTCGTACCCAAGTCGATTCCGATCTTCGGTATAAACATGTTTTCAGGGCTTCTGCAGGACAATCCCGAAGCTGCGGTCGAGGCGCAGGTCGGTACCGTATATAAAGTGGGAATCGCCGAACTCGGACGGGTCCTCCGCCGGGCTGGCCGACGTCAGGTTCTTACCAAAATCGAGGTCCAGAGTCAAACCGTAGGCCACGGTTCCGGGCTGCTTCTCGAAGTACAGCGAGTACTCTCCGGCCTCAATCTGGTCGGTCACCGACTCGGGCAGCAGGTAGCGGAAGGTCAGGGTCCTCTTCTCCTTGGGCTCGACGGAAATGAACGCCCCAAGGACGGTCCGGCCGGACTCGGAATAGACGTCGACCTGACCCGGGCGTCGGGCCGGATCCTTGAGCCGGTCGTCGTACATGGCACCGTCGACCCCCAGCAGTTCGGCGCCGGCCGGGACGTAGACCCGAGCATAGGTCCGGTAGCGGGTGGTCTTCCAGTCGAACTGGCCGTGATGGTCGTAGGTCACGGATACCGCCGCCTCGAACCGGTCGCCGGACGGCCTGATCGAATAGCCGACCGTGCGCAGGACGACCGGGTCGCTCTTGTAGGAGGCTAAGTTAGCGTCGATCACGCTGACGTAGTCCCCTGTCGTATCCGACAGCCGACCGCCCCAGTCGCGGTCGAGCACGAACCGCTCGAGCTCCGAATCATGAAACCAGAACAGGACCTGACTCTCGGCCAGATTGGCCTCGACTGCCTCCAGCACCGCCAACTGATCCAGAAGCGGTAATGCCGTCAGACGCGCCAGCAGCTCGTCGGTCAGGTCACCGACGATGCCCTTACGCGCATGGAACGGGATGCCTTCAGCGATGTAGTTGCGCTCGACCTCGAACTCCAGCTGGTCGACCAAATTCTCGGCAGTGAAGGTCTTACCGTCAACGCTGACGGGTCCGACAATTCGGAGCAGGTCCGAGGCCAGCTCGGGAGTCAGGGCCACGATCCCGTCCAGCTCGCCCGGATCGCTGCCGACCACGACAGACTCCTCATGGAAGAAGCGCTCCATCACCTCGGCCGAAGTCGGAAAGTCGGGCGACCAGTTGGCGTCACGCAGGTACCACTTGTCGATGTTGATGTAGCGACGGATGGGTTCGGGCGGAACCGGACGCTCAGTCGACTCGGAAGGTCCGTCAAGTGCATAGACGTCGTCGACCGTCGTGCTGACCAGACTGCCGTCCATGACTTCGACCAGTCCGTAGACTCCCAGAAAGCCACCGGTCGGACGGAGCTCTGAATTGTTCTGGAAGAACACCAGGTACCTTCGCGGACCGGGATATCCGAGCAGGGACGGCAGCAGTTCGGCGGCCACGGAGACGCTGTCCAATCCGTCATGCAGCTTCCTCAGCTTGACGACGGCCGCGGCCAGCGACAGTTCAGTCTCCGGACCGAACGCGCTGGCGTCGATGCCCTCGAAGATCTCGATCGATCGGTCCAGGCCGACTGCCGACAACCTGATCTGCGGCGCGTTCTCGTACAGGCTGGCCAATATCTGACGTTTCCTTTCGGCCGTCAGGTCACCCAAAACCTGAGACAGGCCGGACGACCCGCCGCTCAGAAACGAAATGATGAGATCGTCGCCGTTCAATTCGGACAGGACCGACTCGGCCGCGGTCAAGGCCGGACGCAATGACGAGATGGCGGAGCGGCTTCCGGCCAGCAGACCGTCCGCAGCCGCGACTGTAGGCCCGAGTCCGGGAATTATTTTTAGTATTTTCAGACGAAAGAGGTCATGCTGGGCCGCAACGAACTCGACATCTGCCGAATCCAGATGGGCGATCGCCTCGGACAGCCGCAGTCCCTGAACGTGAAGCTCGGCCTGCTCCAATTCCGAACGGCCCGTCCTGAAGTGAGATTCCAGTCTGCGAACCGCATTATAGAAAAAGAAGGTGGCGGCAATCATCACTCCGACCAGAATAGTCGAAAACAAGATGGCCCACAGTGCCACTCTAACAATGGGACTCCAGTTGGACCGCCGCCAAGATCGGGCGGTCAGCATGTTAGTCTTGAGATGCGGCATAGAAAGAATACGGAGCTGACCGATGGCTGATGACTGAATCCGACAGGGAGGATCAGCCTTTGGTCTTGGGGACCAACTCCTCGTGAGTGACCGGTTTGGTTCCCCACTTCCTGAAGTAATAGATAGCGCTGCGGATATGCCTCCGTGCCGCCAGATTGAACGGACCGAACAGCCAGAGCACCTGCGCCGACAGTCGCTCATGGCAATGCACCATGGTCGAACCGGCGAAATAGACCACCCTGTAGCCGTCCTTCCAGAAGCGCCGGCACCAGTCCGTGTCCTCGAAGTACATGAAGTAACCCTCATCGAGCGGACCGACCTTCTCGAGGGCGGACCGTCTGACCATGAGCACCGCACCCAGCAACCAATCGACATCGCGGCTCTCCGACCGGTCGAAATCCACCATGACGTAACGGTCGTTCTCCGACCTGCCGGACCGCAGCCGACCGAGCGGAGTCCGCCGGAAGACCGGCGTCAGCCAACGATGGAAACGATAGCACGACTCGTCCACCGTACCGTTCGGCCGCAGCAGCTTGGGACCGGCCACGCCAACGTCCGGATGCTTGTCCATAAACCGGACGAGAGCGTCGACGGAACCCGGACGGACAGTGATGTCCGGATTCATTATCAGGATGTACCTGCCCTTGGCCGCCCTGATCCCCAAATTGTTGCCGGAGGCAAAACCCAAGTTCTCCTTCGCGTCGATGAACCGGACTTCTAGAAACCGTTCCGCCAAAAGGTCGCCGACGCCATCCCCCGAGCCGTTGTCCACGACAATTATCTCACAGGAGCACTCGGACGGATACAGGCACAGGGTCTTGACGCACTGCTGCGTCAGGCCACGGCTGCGGTAGTTGAGGATGATGATCGAGACGTCCATACCTAACGAAACCACTTTCTTATTTCCTTGGGCTTGACCCGGGCCGAACCGATCGTCTTGTGTCTCTTGCCGAGAGCTCGCGGCAGATTACGGATCAGGTCAGGCAGCGTCGCAAAAAAGACCGACGGCTCTAGCAGCAGCATGTAGGCCAGCTTGCGCAGCTCGAAGGAAAGGATCCACGGCAGGTCAACCGCCAAGTTGGTCAAATGCTCGTTCTTCAAAAGCATCAGGACGTGGTTGCGGTAGGACAGGCGACTCACCAGTTTGGACCGGTTACGACGGCCGCGGATAACCGCCAGCCAGGAGGCCTTCTCGGTACCCTTGACCCGACGGTGATGATAGGCTACCGCTTCCGGCACGTAGAGCGACTTCCAGCCGCGCAGCTGCAGCCGCCAGGCCAAGTCGGCGTCCTCCTTGTAGGCGAAAAAATCCTCGTCAAAGAACTCACCCATCAGGGCCACATCGTCGAGCGCACTGACCCTGAGCATCACCAGGGCGCCGGAGATTCCGAATACCTCACCCGTTCGATCGAAGTCCGTGTCCCGCTCCCCGGAACGTCGGTCCACGGCACGCCGCGACCGACAGATGCGCAGGCCGGTGGAGTCGATGACGTCCGAAAAGTCCTTCTCCGACAGGTCGCCGTCCTGTCGCTCGTGGACCCGCAGCAGCTTGCCTCCCGCACTGCCGACGTCGGTCCGGTTCGTCATGCGATCGAGCAGACGCTCAATGTAGTCCGGCTTCAGGATGATGTCAGGATTCATGACCAGAACGAACAGTTCCTCGCCGTCACGCCTCAAATTCGCCCGCGCATATTCGATCGCCTGATTGTAGGCCCTGGAAAAGCCGAGATTCCTAATGTTTCTGATAAGTACGGCCTCCGGAAACTCAGTCCGGACGAGCTCGGACGTGCCGTCGGACGAGGCATTGTCGACCACAATAAGAGACAGGTCCTGGTGAGTCTGTCGCCTGACCGACTGGAGCGCGTCGGACAGGTACTTCATGTGATTCCAGGACACGACCGCAACGGCGACTTTGGTCATAGGATGTGCAGTGAGGGACGGAAAGATTGCCGTCCTAAAGGCTTCAGAAGATAGATTTGGCGACAGTGCCGACGGCCCCTTCGGTCCGTCGCCGTTTTTCGGTAACGTTGAACCCCATGTAACGCCCTAACATCAGGCGTGTCTGGGCGTCGATGGCCGGAATCGACCCGAAAACCACGAAGGTCACCGGCACCAGCAGCCACTGCAGGACCATTATCAGCACCTGCCCCGGACCGCGATGGGCCGGACGTCGGGGCAGCAGCGCGAAGCCGACAACGGCCGAGACGAACACGCCGATCATGGCAACGCGCATCAGCGCCTCCAGTATGTGGGGAGTGTTCTGATAGAAAACCTCAATTTTTGTGGCGTCCGGCGCTAGCCAAAGCGGCAGGTAACCCAACAGGAATATGAGCAGTGGAGCCGTCGCCCAAGAGTACATGCCCTCGATCTGATTGAACAGACGAAAGGCCTTTTTTCTTCGGGATATCCGAGGATTCTCGGCGAAACGCTGGATCATGTAGGGCAGATGTTCCACTCCCCAAGCCCAGCGCCGCTGCTGCTTGTACAGGTTCACCAACGAACGGAAGTGGGTGTCGGCCATTACCATGTCCATGGAGACGGGGACGTGAATCGGCACCACCCGATAGTCGCCGTCGTAGCGCAGGAAACACTGCAGGAAGATGCGCGAGTCCTCGGTGACGATGTCCCGCTCCCAAAACCCGACGTCCACCAGCGCCTGAAACGACATGCTGTGCGAGGAGAAGGTAAACATGCGCTCCGGCCGCACCAGCTCGGACATGAGCCAGAAGGTCGTACCGAAGACCGCCACGCGCACCGCCGGCGAGGCATCCCAGACGTTGTTGTTGTAGAGCACCGCCGGCTGGTAGGAGCAGCGTGTCGGGTCCGCCTCGGTCAGGTACTTGTAGGTCACGCAGGCGAAGTACTGCGGATGGGCGCAGGTGTCGATATCGAAGGAAGAGACGATGACCTTATCGTACGGAATCCCCAGCTCATCGATCAGTTCCTTGGCGCGGTGGGCGACGAAGTGGGTATTGGAACTCTTGCCCGGCAGGTCATGCGGAATGTCCTTGGGATGGACGGTGAAGACCAGTCGAAAGAACCTGTCGCCGAACTCACGTCTGATGGCCTCGGCGTTGCGCTCGAAACGCTCGCGATCGCGCTCCTCACCGGCCAGAAAGACGATGAAACGCTCGGATGTCGGATAGTTCGATTCGACCAAACTCTGAAACGTCGGCCTTAGAATCTCGATGTCCTCCTTGTAGGTCGGGAGGACGACCAGATGATAGATGTCGTCGAAGCCGGGCCGGGCCGAGGCACGGACCAGCCAGTCCACTGCGACATCGCGGCGGTAACGACGCCAGGCCATGGCCAGAAGCACCACGAAATAGCAGACCCGCAGCACCCAGTACAGGTCGAACAGAATGATAAAGTACATCACGGAGATTGGGGCGACATGCGACAGCACCAGCGCGGCGATAAGCGTAGCCCAAACCAGAACGCCGGGAATGACCTCGGCCCAACGGCAGCTGCCGACCCGAAAGCGCCCGGCCGTTCCGCAGGACTCGCCGCAGGCGGACTTGACCGTACCGATCCCCTCCGTCTGAACCGAATTTACTGTTCCCGCAACCCGTTCCGAAGCCGAAGCCCCTCCCCGAGTCTCAAAATCCAAAGTCGTGTTCATTGCTTTTTTCCCATAACTTGGGCTTTTTTGTACCTGTACACTATCAATTTACGACCGCTCTTTCAAGAGTCGGACTGATTTTGCCTCAATCTGGACCCAGAATCGATCTGGAGCTAAAGACCACGGACCTGTTTGACGACAACCAGCTCGAATCGACGAGGCAGTTAAGGTGCTCCTGACAAAAAAGAGAACCGACAGTCTTGCCGGCTCTCTGTGGGTTTCCGCTGAAAACCGCGAGTCAATGTCGTTCGACGCTCACACCCCGATCCTTGGGTCGGGTGATGTTCGGCTGGCCGTCGTAGTCGGCCCGGACGGTAGCCTGCGGTACGGCCGAAACGACCGCCGCGTCCGCAGACTCAGCTAAGACATCATCGTCGTCCGCCGAATCGATCCGCACGGCCGGCACGCCATGGGCAAACGCCAGGGCATTGGCCAACGCCACCGCACCGCGCACCGAACTCCAGGTCATGCCGGCCTCCTGTTGTCTCTCGGTCGTCGGCAGAACGGCGGCCACTCCATCCAGAACACTATCACCAACCTCAGCCAGGACCATTCCCAGCGCCACGAAACCGTCTCTTCGGCCGGAAGAGCCAAATCTCCTCGCCGGACCGTCGCCTGCGAGGAGCATCTCACCCTTACCGTCCCGGTAGTCCACGATCAGCACCATATCATCTGGCCCGTGCGACGGCGGCCTGTTTCTTCAATTCCGTCGTGGCCCGTTCCAGAAGCGCATCCACAACCACCACCTTTCGTGCGTCCAGGATATCGTAGAGAAATCGGTCGGTCAGCTCCTTGCGGTAGGTGAATTCGGTCGGGTTCATGACCGTGTAGTTGATCTCCTTGCTGATTCCCTGCTCCAGCGAATGTACGGCCGAAGTCACCCGTTCCTTGGACAGCTTACCGACGATAAAGATGTCGGTCGGAGCATCGGACTCGCCGACGAAATAGCCCATCAATGCCAGGTACTGCAACGTACCGGCTCGGCTGAGTCGCTGAACAAACTGCTTCTCCAGCAGTACGCCTGACTTCGAGAAGAGCGCCCGCAGTTCAGGAAAGAACAGGCAGTCCTTATTGATGCGATAGTACTTGCGCTGGCCGGACGACCGTCCGACCTCTTCGCTGTCAGTGCCGTCCTCACCGTCACCCTTGGCGATCTCGATAATGCCCATACTCGTCAGGTTATCGAGTTCATTGCGGACCGCGTTGATCTGCGCACCGATCTTGCGCGTCAGCTGCCTGACGAAAAAGCACTCTTCCTGATTCGCTAGAAAAAGTCTCAGCAGATGCACCCTAGTCTTTGACCCGAAAAGCTGCTCAAGCATGTTCGTACTTATATGTCGGGGGAGTGGACCATTCGACAGCCTCCCTCACCGACCAACCGATCAATTTTAGTGTTCTTGTAGGTCTTCTTCGCCTAATCATCTTTGCCTGCCTAATACGGCATATAGTATAATGGCCTCGTTAATGCAGGTCAAAATAGACCCGGGTATGTTTCAGCAACCAAACGTCCTGAGCAAACTGACGCCCTGGAGGACAAAGGGGCCGGAAACCTACGTTCGGACACTCACCCTTAAGATTCCTTCCGCCGCCGTCGACCGCTTCGGCGACGTACAGGGACTAATTTCGGCTGTCTTGGACGTCAGGACAGGCGACGTCCTGTCGGCGAACATCGAGGAAACCTTTGCTGATGCCGCTGAACGGGTGTTTAACTCGCTGCCGGTGAACTCGACTCTGGAACGAACTTTCGAGACAGTGATCCATCGGGTCAATACCATGCTCTCACGACTGCTGGGGGACGGAGGACTGCAGCTGGCGCCAGGCGACATCAAGGGAGCTATCGTCGCTCAGCACGGTCAGGAGGTGGCGGCGGCCGTCTGGGGCCAGCCGTCCCTGCAGCTGTTCCGGCAGACGGCGGCCGGCGGATCGAATATCTTCAACGTACTGAAAACCGAAGCGGAGTCGCCGACTGCACCGTTGACCGCCGGACTGGTCGGTTTCACCAACCTGATCAGCGGACCGATCGGTCCACGCGACCGAATGCTGGTCGCAAACCGCGACCTAGTCGAGCTGTTGGGCAAAATGGAGACGCTCGAGATCATGTCGGCGGCAAGGACCGACCTGGTGACGTCCATGCTGCGGGACGCACTGCTCGGTCGTTATGACGACCTGGACTTGGCTCTGCTGCTGCTCGACGGGGCGACGGCGACTGAGAGCGTCAGTCCTGCCGGAGCTACCAGCCGCATCGTACCCAGGCCGGTCGAACCGACAACAAACTTCAGCATGAAATCCAGCCGAGTACCGGTCTCAAGAGCCGAGCAGTCGATCAAGCTACTTCAGTCGATCAAATCCGGACTGGTCGTCCTGGCCAAGACCAGTGCGGTCTGGGCTAGACGAGCCGTTGTCGTTGCCAAGAAAGTTGGTCGAGTGACTGCCGCTCGGAGCATCAAGACAGCTGCCACACTAAAAGAATACTCAAAAGAGAAAATTGAACGGTTGAAGGAAAAAAGCGGTGGAAAATCGCGGCCAACCGCTCCGGTTTCCAATTCACGCGACAACAAACCCAGCGGGACCAATAAAACTTCCGGAACCTTCGAAGATCGGTCCGACGACAGCGCATCCAAACAAGACAGTAAACCGACGGCAGCGCGCTCACTGAGTTCGGTCGGTGACGGCGGCTCTGACGACGGCGGACGTTTCGGACCGGCCTTCACTGCCTGGCGTTCGCTCAACCGGCGCAGCAAAAACCTGTTGGCCGCTGCGGCGGTGCTGCTGGCCATCGTCGCCATCAGTCTGCTTTTCATCGTCTGGCGGCGGCAGACGGAACAGTCGACGGCCAGCCTCGACAAACGGATGGCCGTAATCCGGCAGCAGATCGACTCGGCCGAAGCCAGCCTGATATACCGGGACGAGGACCGAGCCCGGAGACTGCTCGACGAGGCTATGGCCGCAATCTCCGAACTACCGGATGGTTCGAGCGACACAACGGAGACCAAGGATAGTCTGCTCGAGGAAATTCGCATCAAATTTTCAGACCTACGACGGGCCGTCAGTCTTGATGCGCCCGAGGTCATCTCCACCATCTCCATCGACGGCTCACCAGTCGATCTGCGCCTAGTGCTGGGAGGTGGCGACGGACGACTCTGGTCAGTGTCGTCCGACGGACAGGTCTTCGCTGTCGCCACCGACGGTTCGGCCGAACCGGTCTACTCGCCGGAAGCCGGCAGCACGCCGATCTTCCTACTGCCGAAGAGCGATGGAGCTATGATCGGCTATGCCGACGGACAGGCTGTAGCTGTGACTACCGGCGGTAAGGTTACCGAACAGAAAATCTCCGACGGAGACTTTGACGTTAGTGTCGACCGGGCAGCGACCTTCGGCTCACGTCTTTACCTACTCGACTCGACGCATAACCACATTCTGAAACTCGCCTCCAACAACAACGGCTTCGGCAGTCCGGAGGTTTACGTCAAGGACGGCACCGACCTGTCCCAAGCCATCTCTATCGCCATTGACGGCTACGTCTTCGTCCTGTCGTCCGACGGAAAGGTGATTCGCCTGCTCAGCGGTAAGGCGACCGACTTCACGGTCGGCGAGACCGACCCGCCGCTCTTAGCGCCTAGGCTCCTGCGTACGCCCAGCGACCGTGATGACCTCTACGTGCTGACCGACGGACGTGTAGTCAGATTCGACAAGGGCAACGGACAACTGACCAAGCAGTATGAGTCGCCGGATTTGGCCGCAGTCACGGACTTTCTGGTGGACCAGGCCAAACGGCAGATACTGGCGGTCAGCGGCAACCGCATCCTGCGCTTCACTTGGAAGGAACAGTGAGACTCGACCTGACCTGATCTTCTGCTTTTCGACAGTCAAAAGAGGACCCATGAGGGTCCTCTTTCATTTCGGTCCGAACGCCGATTACTTCAGCGTAACCTTGGCGCCTCCCTCCTCGAGCTTCTTCTTCCACTCCTGAGCCGTTTCCTTGGCGACTGCCTCCTGGAGCACCTTCGGGGCTCCGTCGACCAGCGCCTTGGCGTCGGCCAAGCCCATCTGGGTCAGCTCGCGGATCGCCTTGATGACGCCGATCTTGTTCGATCCGGCTTCGGTGATCTCGACGTCGAACGAGGACTTCTCCTCTTCGGCGCTGGCTTCCGCACCGGCTGCCGGAGCAGCACCGGCGAAGGCCATCATCGGGGCCGAGGCCGACACGCCAAACTTCTCCTCGAGGACCTTGACCAGCTCGGCCAGATCCAACACCGACATCTTCTCGATGCCAGCGACGAGATCCTTGAACTTCTCCGGGACCTCAACTGCCTTCTTCTCTTCCTGATTCTCTTCCGACATATCGATGTCAGGTTAATTCCGGAACAGCTTTCCGGTTTTCCGTCTTGAACGGACTAATTACTTTGAGTCCTTGACTGCGTTCAGCACGTAGACGAGGTTGCGCAGGTTTCCCTGCAGTACGCCCACCAGACCGGAGAGCGGGGCCCGGATCGAACCGACCACTTGGGCGATCAGCTGATCCTTGCTCGGCAGCTTGGCGAGGGCGATCACCTCTTCCGAGGTCATCCATCTCGACTCCAGAATTCCGCCCTGGATGTTGAGTCCCTTGCGCTCCTTTTGGATCTCCGCCACGAGCCTGGCCGGAGCCACCTCGTCACCGAGACCCAGCAGTAGCGTCATGCTGCCGCCGACGGAAAATTCGTCCACCGTCAGGCCGGCCTCCTTAGCCGCCAGCCGGAAAAGGGTCTTCTTGACGCCCTTCACCCGGACCGACTGCAGCTTGGCCTTCTGCCTAAGCATGGTGTTCTCCTGCACCTTGAGAGGCGACAGGTCGGCCACCACAATGGACTTGGCTTCCTTCAGCCCTTCCGCAACCTCACGCACTTCGGCTTCCTTCTGTTGCCTTGTCTTGGCCATAAATGCATGGATTCCTGGACCCTAACGGGCCCTAAATCGACCTTTAAATAAAATGCCGCGGTATTGCCGCAGACATGGGTTCAAGAGACGCCGATGGCGCTCCCTCTGCCTGTGCAGGCGCCATCTGAGTGGCATTATCCTTGCGGACCTGCAGTCTACGGCGATACGTTGTCGATGACAAGATTATCCCTCCTCGATCCGGCTGTCAAGTCACTATGGCCGACAGGCCCCTACTCAGTGACTTTCATTTCGGCGCTGCCCAGCTCAGGATTGATCTTTATTACCCGTTCGATCTCCGTCAGCTGACCGCGGTCGTCGGCCACCGAAATTCTCAGGGTCATCTGTCCACGCATGTTGATCTCCGGATTTCCGGCCAGCTGGGCGAAGGAAACGCGGTCGGTGTACTCACGGCCGACCAGATCCTCCCGAGCGATCCTCAGTACCTTACCGATCTCGACTACCTCGATCTTGAAGGTACTGAAATCGAGGGCATAGTCGTCCTCCAGAAACACCTGACCGACCATCTCAGTCAGTCTGACCCGACCGAGCGGTATCCAGGTAAAGTCGATCGTCGGCTTGTCGTCCTGACCACGCACCAGGTAGGAAATCCTCTTTCCATATTTGCTGGACGCCAAGATCAGGACTATGGCGATTATCGCCAACGCGGGAAAAGTAAAAAACCAACGCATTCCGCTCTTATTTTCCATATCCTTGCTAGCCGATGACGGTGCCACGGAAGCGTTCACCGTCCAGAATCTTTCTTAGGTTATCGAGTCGGCCGCCGTCGGCGACGATCACCCTCAGGCCCGACTCGTGCGCCAGCTTAGACGCAATCGGGTCAAAAGGCAAGTTCGAGCCGGGGACCCATTTCGAGCCGACCAGCCGCCGGTACTCCTTCCAGTCGACCTCCCGCAGCGGCCTGGCGTCGGGATACCGCTTGGGATCGCGGTCGTAGACGAAGCCGATATTGGTCAGATTGACGATCGTTCCGGCGTGGAACTTCCTGGCCAGCAGGACCGCATCGTAGTCGGTCGAGCAGCCCGGTTTCCAGCCGGCACCGACGATGATCGGCTTGCTGGTCCGGAGCGGGGCCGTCGGGTCGATGACTATCTCCGAATGGGCGCTGCTGCCGAAGGCCAGACGAACCAGGTTGGCGTTGAGCCGGGTGACCTCGATGCCGAGAAAGTCGAGCTCGTGGGGAGTTGGCTTAACCACTGACGACAGGGCCCGCTGATACTCACGACAGGTCCAACCGCCGCCGCAGACGATGATGAACTTCCGCCCCCGCCGAACCTGGGCCGTGACCAGAGCGAGGAACTTCTTCAGGTAGGAATTGTCGACCTTGCCGTCGACGGATATCAGCGATCCGCCTAGGGAGAGAATGAACGTCTCGGAGCCGTCGTGAGCCATAGCTGTATGGTTATGCGGTCAAGAGAAGACCTGATCCGGAAGGGTCAGGTCTCATTGTTATTTCGGTCGATGTACAGGGTCGGACAACGGACGTCGCGGTGCCGAACGGAAAGTGCTGGGCGTCCGGTAACCGAGCTTCTTTCCCTTACCTCTGGTCCTGGAGTTGTTCTTCATGGGACTGCCTACGGCTATTCGTCTTCGCGCCGTCGAAGCTCGATCCGTCCGACGTTGTCGACGTAGCGCTGGGCGATAGACCGGTACTCCGAGGCTAGGGTATCAACCTCGTACAGCAGGTCAACTACCGCCAGGAATCCGGCCAACGTAACTCCGGCGGCGAGTCGGGAGGTCCAGACGTCGACCGTGGACAGCCAGACCGACAGCACCAGCCCGACGATCAGCAGCAGCACGACCAGCCAGACATAGACCGACATGCGGGAATCCTTGGACTCCTTGATCTGCTGCCGCGATTCGGCCACCTTGGCGACCGTCCGCAGCAGGTCGTCGTAGAGCGCCTCCTCCTTGTTCGAACGCAGCTCCGGAACCTTGTAGACGTGATAGCTCAGCTCGCGAAACTCGGAATTCGTATCCTCGTAGCAGCCGAAGTCGCGTCCGGAAAAGGCACTCAGGTAACGATAGAGATGACCATGCAGTTCGGTGAACCAGCTGCGATAACGCTGACTGTCCGATTCGCTCAGGTTCCTGGAAAGATGATAGATGCGACGCAGCTTGTTCAGTTCCAGATTTATGGTCTGCATCAGGCGATGTCGCTTTTCGGCTGCCTGATGGGTCAGCAGAATCAGCGTCAGTCCGACCAGAAAGGCCATAGGCAGGTCGAATCTGGGCTGACCTGACTGGCCGTAAGCCGGCAGCAGGAACATGGCCAAGACCGGTACGGCGACGACCAGTCCGAGGCGCAGGATCGTTTTCCTTGAGTTAAGGATGTCCATGCGATTTTCGTTTTTGCGTTACGAAATTCCTACCGACAGTATATCACACGGTCTCGCCGAACTTCAGCTTCAGCTCGTTGACCCGGACTTCCACCTCGGACAGCCTCTGACGGCACTTCTGGGCCAGGTCCAAGCCGCGCTCGAACTTCTTCAGGCCCTCATCCAAGTCAACCTCGCCGGCGTCGAACCAGTCGATGATCTGCTCCAGCTCGGCATAGCACCGACCGAAATCGACTTTCCCCTCTGAGGCGCTTTTCTTCTGCGGCATAGATGAATGTGATTACGAATGACGTGACTATGTTTTCATTATTTTGAGATGTCCTCGACTCTGGCCCCGACCTGCCCCCGATGCAGTTCGATGTCCACCCGGCCGCCGACGGCGACTGAAGTGGCGTCCCTGAGCGGTCGCCCCTGATGTCTGACGATGGCGTAACCGCGACGCAGGACCGACTTCGGGTTCAGACTCTCGAGCAGACGGCTACCGCTCGAGAGTCGTTCGGTTAGTCGTGAGATCAGCGCATCAGGTGCGGTGAGAAGCCCGGCCTCCAGCCGCGACAGGTCACGAGACGAACTCGCCACCCGGTCGGCGAACAAAACGAAAGCGTCGGCCAAGTCACGCTGCCGATGTCGGAACGAGGACACGGCCGACATGATTCCCCGCTCCATCACCCGAACGGAACGGTCCATGTCAGTCAGCCGATCCCCGACCGTCTGCTCCATCCGTCCGACCAGACGATGACGAAGCGACTCGACCGCCGCTCCGACTTCAATCCGGTCGGGCACCACGATCTCCGCCGCATTAGAGGGAGTCGAGGCACGCACGTCGGCTACGAAGTCAACCAGCGTCTCGTCGCGCTCGTGCCCCACGCCCACTACCACCGGCACCTTCGACGAGAACACGGCCCGGGCCACCTCCTCGGAGTTGAAGGCCTGCAGGTCCTCGAGCGAACCGCCGCCGCGCGTCAGCACCAGCACGTCGGCCAACTCCGGATGGGCAGAGAAGAAACTCAAGGCGGACACGATATCATCGACCGCATCCTTGCCCTGGACCTGAACGTGGACCGAGTTGACCTCGGTATCGGACCAGCGGTTGCCGAGTATGCGCAGGAAATCGGAGTAGGCCGCGGACTCGCGCGAGGCGACCAGGCCGATGCGACGGGGAAACTTCGGCAACAGGCGCTTACGAACCGGATCGAACAGACCTTCCCGCTCGAGCGTCTTCCTGAGCAGCTCATAGGCCCTCTTCAGGGCGCCCTCTCCGACCGGCTCGACCCGGTCGACCACCACCGAAAACTTGCCGCTCCGCTCATGGACCTTGGGCTGACCGTAAATGCGCACCTGCAAGCCGTCCTCGAGCGGCTGCCTCAGTTTCCAGACCGTCCCGAAGCAGGGCAAGACCGAACTGTTGTCCTTGAGCAGAAACCAGATCCACTTGCCCTGGGAGACGCGGTACTCGGCCACCTCGCCCTCGATGGCCACGCCGTCAGGAAAAACCGCCTCGTTCAGGGCGGCATTCAGGAAACCGACGAATTCCGTTACCGAATAGTTGCGCATGGATATCACCGAAAGAATCGCCTAGGGCTGCAGGATTCCTTCCTTCTCTCCCTCGACGGAAACGACGACACTCTTCACCTCCGGAAACTGCCTGAGCGTCGCCTCGATCTGCGCCCGGATGGCCCCGACTCGACACGAGCCGGCCACTCCCCGATCCAAATTCCGGTCGAAGTCGGCCGTGACGATTCCGTCCGCATCCGCGCCGACCGACTTTATCTTTACGTTAGCCGGAAGCTGCGAGACGTATCCGTAAGTAGCCTCGTTCTCGGTGGGTCCGGCGAGCAGCGCCTCCAGCGCGGCCCTGAAGATGTTGCTGCGACTGGAGACCGTCCGCTTGACGGAAAAGACCTTACTGCAGTCGACCCAAGGATCGAGCTGCTGGTTGGAAAAGTAGACCTGCACCTCCACCGTGTCCGGCTGGGCGAAGCTGATCTTCCTGACCTGCACCGCTTCCGGATCGTCGCTCTCGGGCAACGAAACACGCAGGATCAAGTCGCCGACCTGTCCCAAGTCGCCGACCGTCAGGGCGAAACGGCCGTACTTCTCGCCGGCAGGCGCGGCCACCGCCAGACGACGACTGAACACTTCCGCCCCATTGGCATCGACGACGGCAATCGTCACCTGCCCTTGGTCGACCAGAGCCCGGCCGGAGACCTCGAAAGGAGGACTGACGACCGCACCGTCGACCGGCGTCTCGAGCAGCAGCGGCAGGCCGGCCTCCGCGTCGACCGGCGTTCCCGGCACGTACGGTTCGGACTCGGGCGGCGGCGGTAGCAGCGGATAGGAGGTGTTGACCGTTCTGGTCTCCTCCTGAAGAGGGGCCGGCGACAGGCTGGAGCGGCCGAACCAAAATCCGAGCACGGCTACGACCACCAAAACGATGACGAAAATTAGTCTCTTCATAATTTCTTGCGTCCCCATCGTACCACACTTAGAGCCTGTTTGAGATATGCCTTACGGAACCGTTCGGATTTCGTTCCCAACGAAAGCATCGAAGGACAAAAAAGGCAAAAAAGATTGATAGTGTATTGTCGTCCCGGTCCCTGAGCAGCAACATCATCCTTTGTCGTCCCGGGCGGAGACCCGGGACCCAGAAGCAAAAAACTCAAGCACTGGATCCCGGATAATCGCTGACGCGATTTCCGGGATGACAAATCAAGAAGGGTCTTGGCCCAGGATGACAAATCAAAAGGAATCGCATTTCCGGGATGACAAGTTAAGGAATGTCTCGATTCCGGGATGACAGAAAAAAAGGACCGCCGTAGCAGTCCCCTTTCAAAATCTCAAAGACTATTCAAATATCCGACGAACGTATTCCGGGTCCAAGCACTGCCTAAGGTATTCCGACATCTGGGCGCGGGCCTGACTCAGGTCGGCCTCCGACTCGTCCTTCCAGCGCCACAGAAGATCGAACGAACGAACCACCAGTCCGACCTGCAGCGCACCCAAATCAACCGGAAAGTGAACCTTGAGTTCCTGGACGTATCTCTTCTGCCAATCCGGATTGCCCCACATCATCAGCCAGGCATGCACGGCCACGAACTCCCAGGGATCAACGCCGCCGACCCAGTCGACGACCGCCAGCTTGCCCTCGGGCAGCAGAATGAAGTTGCGCGGATAAAAGTCGCCGTTGGTGAACATCGAACCCTGATAGCGTTCGGTCTGGACCTTGCTGAAGAGCTCTGACGCGAAATCGATCGAAGGCTGGTCCAGCCAGCTGAGGCGTACCAGGTCCTCGGCATGCCTGTCGAACTCCTTCGACCACAGGCCTAAGTCGAACCTCCGAACGAAATCCGGCAGAGCTCCAATGTCCACCGACCTCAAGTCGCGCAGGATATCGACCACTGCCACGGCCGTGTCCGCCTCCAGGCCCTTGCCGCCGAGGATGTTCGGCTTGTGATTCAGTTCCGACCACCGGTGAACCAGGGGCTGGCCGGCGATGTACTGGGTCTCCAGCCAATGGAGACCGTCATGCTCGCCGGAACCCAGCAGCTCAGGCAGCACCAACCGACTGAAGTCCTCCCGATCCAAGACCGGCAGGACTTCGCGCATGATGCGCGTCTCGTAGTCGACGCTTTCGGTCTTGCGGCGGTCCATGCCGAACTTCAGCACGTGCGTCGGCACAGAACCGGAATCGTCCTTCTGGACGCAGAGCAGCAGGTTCCATTTGACGACGTCGATTATGCGCAGGCCCAGATGGTCGAGCAGCGACGGCGTCTTGGGGTGCAGCGGCGGCATTGGCGGCTCCATCGGTTTGGGGGCTATTGCTGCTTAGGCTCGACGGTTACGGTCTCCATGACGTCGCCGATTGCTATGGACCGGACGATGTCGAGGCCGGAAGTGACCTGACCGAAGATCGTGTAGTTCTTGGGCAGGGTCGGCTGATCCTCGAGACAGACGAAATACTGGCTGCCGTTGGTGTCCGGTCCGGCGTTGGCCATGGCCACGGTTCCGGCCAGATAGTCGCGCGTCACCGGCTCGTCCTCGAACTTGTATCCGGGTCCGCCCGTCCCGTTGCCGCTGGGATCGCCTCCCTGGATCACGAACCCGGGCACGACCCGATGAAACGTCAGTCCGTCGTAGTAGCCGCTCTCGGCCAAGGCCACGAAGTTGGAGACCGCCTTGGGCGCATCCTCGGCGAACAGCTCAAAGACGATCTCTCCCCTGTTGGTCTTGACCCTGACCTGACGGTCCTCGATTCGCTCCGCCGGCAGGATACCGACCGGTTCGACCGGCACTTGAGGTCGTTCGGTCGCTGTTTCCTCGGGCGTGTCTGATGCTGATGGCTGTTGCATATCGGTTTCTTCGACGATCAGCGGTACAACCTCGCTCTCGACGGCCGACTCGTTCTCTACGACCGGTTCGCTGTTTCTGGCGGCGCATCCTACGCCCAGAAACATCAGGCCGAGCAGCCCGGCTGAAATTATCGTCTTCGTTCGCGAATTAGCTGTGTTCATAAAGTGACTGGTTAGTTATCTTGTTCGCCCGTTCCCAAGGCCTCGACGGTGTAGACATTCCTGGCGTTCCAGAGCAGCCAGCCGCTGGCGCCGCCGTCCTCCGAAGCCCTCATCTGCGCCTGCACCAGGGCCGGGGTGTAGACCGCACCCAAGTCGAAGTCCTGGATCCAAGGACGAAACGAGCCTAAGTCGGCCTGGCCGGACCGCTCGTCCGTCAGTTGCTGACGCAGCTCCTGTCCGCGGACCAGGTTCAGGTACACGACATCGTAAGGCCGATCCGCGGGATTCGGATAGCCGTTGAAGCCCGGCGGATAGTGGGAAGGATACACCATCGGGGAAATAAAATTGAAATGCGGCAGCGCGTCGGACAGCTTCTGCCCGATGTTCATGTCGAACTCGTGCTGCCACATGGTCAGTCCGAACAGGTCGACCGAGATCGGCAGTCCGACCATGACCCTGAGCTCCTTGTCGATGTAGCTAAAGAATCCGGCCATGACCTGGGACTTGCTCTCGGTCCGGTCCCAGACCGGATAGGACATGGTGCTCAGGTCGCCGTCGGATGGAAAGCGAATGTAGTCGAACTGTACCTCGTCGAATCCGCCCCAGTACACCTCCCGCGCCACGGCGACGTTGTACTTCCAGACCTCCTTGGAGGCCGAATCGAGCCAGGGTATTCCGCGGTAGTCGCGCCACAGACCGCCCGTGGTCCTGGCGATCGCCAGTTCCGGCCGGGCTTCGGCCAAGGTCGGATCCTGAAAGACGAAAATGCGCGCGATAAGGTAGATCCCCTTCTCCTTGAGCGGCGCAGTGAAGTCTTTTAGGTGACCGAGTTCCGGACGTCTGGCCATGAACGGCTTCAGCGCGTCGGACTCCGGCTCGAAGGACAGCGCCCCGTTACCGTCCTTGACGTCGATGACCATGGCGTTCAGGTCGGTCCGATCCACCATTTCGATCAGCTGATCGAACCGCTGACTGTAGCCGGCGGTGGCGGCCGAGACGTAGATGCCGCGCACAAACGGCGGAGTGTCCACGTGTCCGATCGGCAGGCCATCGCCAGGGCCGACGAACGACCTGGCCGCGGCCGACAGGTAGTGACCCTCCGAAGGCAGCGGATCATAACTCTCCACCGTCATCTCTCTGGAGAGAAGGTAAACGAACGGCAAAGAGAGGACAACCGCAATCGCCAGACCGTACTTCACGTTCCGCTGCAGACCGATCCGGCGGCAATATTTCCGCCAGGACGAGACCTCCGCCTCGGTTTCAGCCGAGCCCTTGGTCGACTTTTTCATTAGAGTTTGAACCCCTTACGTCCCAACAGGGCGCTGATGATCCGCTTGCCCTTCTCCACGCCGGGCTGATTGTAGGCGTTGACGTCCAGCAGCTCGGCCATGACCGCCGTGGAAAGCATAAGGAAAGTCATCAGACCGCCGACCGTCTCCGGACTGATCTCGGGGATATGAAGGACGCCGTTCGGCCGACCGTTGTCCTCCAGCGCCATGGCCGTGGCCCGACGTTCGGCCCGCAGAATCTCGCCGAAGCTCTTGCCGGCCAGGTACGAGACGCCCTCCAGGTCGGGGAACGGATTCGGCAGGCTGAAGTCTTCCCTCATGCGGCCGACTTCGATGAACGTAATCATCTTGTCGAACGGTCCCTCATTATAAAGTTGAATCTGCGAGTGCTGGTCGGTGGCGCCCAAGGCAGCGACCGGCGTCAGGCCGTGGCCGACGATCCTGCCGTCCACATTGATCTCCTTGCCCAGACTCTCACCCCACAGCTGGCGAAACCAAGAAGATAACAGGTCGAGACGGGCGGCATAGGGCATGAGCACGGTAATGCGCTGGCCGCGTCTGGCGTAGCCCAAATAGTGCAGGCCGGCGAAGTTCAGCGCATCGTTGCGACCGACTGAAGTAGAAAGAAAGGAATCGCGGACTTCGACCGCACCTCGGAGCAGTCCATCGACCGCGATGCCGGCGCAGGCGGCCGGAAAAAGTCCAACCGGAGTCAAAACGGAGAAGCGTCCGCCGACGTCGTCCGGCACCGGCAGCGTAGCGTAACCCTCGCGGTCGGCGATGGTCCGCAGCACGCCGGACGTCCGGTCGGTCGTGGCGACGACCTGCCTGGCATGCGACTTCCGGCCGACCCGACGCATCAGCCGGTCCCTGAGCAGCAGGAAGGTGCTCATCGGCTCGATGGTGCCGCCGGACTTGGAGACCACGTTAAGGAGAGCGGTTTTCAGGTCCACAGTGCGAAGCAGATCGGCGATCTCCTCCGGATCGGTGTTCGATCCGACGAATCGCACGTCCAAGCCGCGACTGGCCGGCTTGAGCGCCCGGACCAGCGTCTTGGCCCCCAAATCGGAGCCGCCGATGCCGATGACCACCAGCGTCTTGAGTCCGGCGGACATCTTCCTGGCGAGCGACTTGACCTCACGGCAGTCGGCCCGTCGCTCCGGCACGGTCAGCCAGCCGACCGATCCGTCCGCCGCCGCCAGCTTCAGCTTGGCCTGTGCCTTCTCCAGCCGTTTCGACAGACGGACCAGGTCGATCGAGCGCACTCCGGCCACACCGACCCGCTCCTTGAGCATGGACCTGTGATCGTAGAACAGCGGTTTTTCCTTTGGCATAAGTGACCGACCGGTTAAAAATCAGTTGGAGTATAGCACGGCACCGACCTTCGACCCATGACGGTTATCAATTGCCAAACGCACAGAACATGATAAAATCACGGGGATAACCTAATGCGACCCCATAACCCACCAACATTGTGGCACCAAAAAAAGAAGGCGCACCGGAGACCGATCCGTCGTCGGTCGAGACCGGTGCCGAACAGCCAGAAGGCGGCAGTGAAGCCGACGAGAAGGAAAGAACTTCCATAGTCGTCGAAATGCAAAAACAACTATTAAACAGGTATCTTGATGAGGAGTTCAACCTAAAAGAACTGCTGGCTACAGCCAAGGGGGACGACGAAAATGCCGCCGATGCTCAAGGTAAGATCACGAACTTAGGCGGTGAAGATGGAGTCCAGCAAAAAATCCTGACGTCAAAATGCCAAAGTCTGTACGTCGCACGATCGCTAGTAGAAATTCCGGCCGAACAGCTCCGAAAGGAGCTGGGTCTCGAGGGCGGGAATCCGCAAACTCAGGTCGAAATTCTTCAAACAGGCCTGGAATTTTGGGAACGTCAGGAGAAGAGAGTCGAGGATCCGCTCAATGCGCCGGATTTCCCGGACGACTGCGACCAGATCATCGGCCTGCAGGACCGGTCGACCGAGCTCTCCGCACGAATCGACCAGGACAAGGAGCTGTTTTCGCAAAAATCGAAGGAACTGAAAGCCGCCACCAAGAAGGCCGACAAGGACAGGATCAAGGGCGAGATGGAGGAGATCGACCAGCGCATCGAGGCCTCTGGCCGGGATTCAGATGAGCTGAAAAATTCTCTGGAGAAGATCGCCGCCAAGTACGGAGACGGGGCCGAACAGATGCTAGACAACGTGGCCGACTACCGGCAGATCAAGACCGAACTGGCCGGGCTGAAGTTACAGGAAGACGTGCTCGACAGCCAGATCGAGCAGGCATCGGGTCTGGACACGTTGGGCGGCGAAGGTGCCGGCGAGATGATTTCCGAAGAGCTTGAACAAGACAAGGAAAACCTGGAACGAAGCAGATCCGAGCTTCAGGAACGGCTGCTGGACATGGAGGACCTTTACCTGCCGCCGGGCGAAAAACCGGACGAAAACGACGAGACGGTCAAGGAGGTCCGGGGCGAGATCGAGATCCAGCGCCGGCGTCTGGAGAAGCTGCGTCAGGAAAATCCGGACAAGCGCAGCCAGAGGGAGATCGAGTCCGATATGGAAGCGGTCAAGGAAAAAATCTTCGACCTGGAAGCCAAGCTCAAGACCGGCCGGACGGTCAAGGAGAACATCGCCGAGAAAAAACGACGCATTCAGACTGCCGAAGATCTCAGTCAACACGAGGAGCGGATCGGGGTTCTAAACGAACGACTCGAGAAAACCGCCGAAGACCTTGCAAGGGTCGAAGGGAACATGAAAAGGGCCGCGGAAGCAGCGATTCTGGCTGCGGCGGTCGCCGGTGCCGAACGCGCTCCGACAGACGACGGGACGGCCGAGGTAGCCGGTGCAGCGGCCGAAGCCACGTCGGAAAAGCAGCCTGCGGCGGAGGCTCAGCCCGAGAGTCCGTCACGAGCAGAAAGATCGAAAAAGACGGAAAAAATGAGGACTGTCGACAAGCCGTCGCGCTGGAATTGGGTGAAAAGACTTTACAGCGGTCCATCCGAAATCAGCGCCCCGGTGCCGACCAAAAAGCAGGAAAAAGACGAGGGTAGCGTCCTAAAGAGATTCTTTTCCGGACTCTGGAACATATTCAAACGTTAAGACCGAAAAACAGTCCGAACAAAAAGACCGGCCCATCAGGCTGGTCTTTGTTTTGACGATACCGATCCGGAAGGAATTGGCCACATCAGTCCGCCGTCCCGAAAAACTTTTCGTTCTCGCGCACCAGCCAGTCCTTGAGCTCGCGCGTGGCGACGACGTCGTCCCGATTGTAGTCGATGATGCTGTCGAGTGCGCCGCGGTCGCCGGTCTCCAGCCAGCGTTCGTAGACCGCAACCGACTCGCCGCCGCCGGCTATCGAACCGCTGCGGTCGAAGCCGATGTACTGGCCGATGTTCTTGATGCCGTAGAAGTACAGCGGCAGGACCACGCTGTCCTTGACCACCTCGTTCAGGTCGACCATCCGGTCGAAGAAGGTGTTCAGCGGGACCGATCCGCCGTACTTGCCCTCCAACGCGGCCAGTCGGACCCTCTCAAAGGTTCCGAAATGGTAGACCGCATAGTCCGCAGGCAGTCCCTCGAGCCAGGTCAGGAACTCCCGCCACATGGCCTCCTCCCCGTCCGGCGACTCGGCCAGCTGACGTTCGTAGCGATCGCCCTGCGCGTCACGGACCAGAAAACCGAACAGATAGTCCACCGACCGCAGCGGATCGCTCTCGATGTCGAAGAATATCTCCGTCCCGGCGGTCGGCAAGCTGACCATCCGGCGGAAGGTGTGCTCATGGTCGATGAGCGCGGCGGCCTGCAGCTTGGCCCGTCGGAGCAGGTCGAGCTTGATCTCCCTGTTGAGACCGTGGATCCTCTCCGGATCCATGTCCGCGGCGTCCGCGACCGTCCTAATGCCCAGCTCGCGCAGCTGCTTCAGCGTCTTGGTCTTGATGTTATAGAGAAGCGTGATGTCGTTCGTCCGCTCGGCCAACGCGACGCACTCCGAGAACCAGGGCGAGACGCGGCAACCGGACGACAGGCGCGGCTCCGGCTGGCATCCGTCGAGGAGCTCGCACAGCTCCCCGAGCACGCGGTCGTAAAGCTCACTGACCTCATCGAGCTCCAGTCCGATCCTGATGCCACTGCCGTTCAGGATATAGCCGGTCGCCGGACGCACACCCTGCACGCGGCCCAGCAGGTCGCCGTAAAAGGCCAACTGCAGGCGCATCGCGTCGGTCAGCCGTTCCGCGCTCTTGATGTCCGTAGGCTCGTAGTGATACGGACCGAACTTGGACGACCGTCCGCCGTCGCGCCGCTCCAGCAGGTCGGGCTCGCCGACCATGTCGCCGTCCTTCAGCAGGCCGCGGTAGATGCGCTCGACTCCGGCCGCCATAAGCTCCAGGGTCCGGGCGAAACGCTCGTCCTCGGTGCCGCCGCCGACCGGCTCGTACTCCAGCCCTTCGAGACTGCGTTCCTCATGCAGCAGTCCGCGCTCCAGAAGCAGACCGTGAAAGTGCGACGTCTCGGTCCGCCTGGACCGGTCGCCGAAGCGGTCGAACCACAGCCAATGCGGACAGGTGAAGTACTTCAGGAACATGCCGCCGTTAACCCGCGGTCCATGTCCTTCCGCATTTTCCTTCTGATCGATGTCATTCATATCTTAGGGCCGAAATGGGATCCAGCTCAGCCGCCTTCTTGGCCGGATAGGCGCCGAAGACCGTACCGATGAGCATGGCCACCAGCAGTGCCACCAGGAACGACGGCAGCGAAACCGCATACTGCAGGTCGAAGCCGGTATACCTGGCGTAGGCGATGATGGCAACGGTCAGGACGGTCCCGGCCAGTCCTCCCAACGCCCCGCCGAGCGTGGTCAGGATGACCGACTCGGCCAGGAACTGCTGCCAGATTACCGAATTTCTGGCGCCGAGGGCCTTCCTGAGCCCTACCTCGCGGATGCGCTCGGTGACCGAGACCAGCATGATGTTCATGATGCCGATGCCGCCCACCAGCAGCGAGATCGCCGCCAGCAGTCCGAGCAGAATGGTGATGGCGTTCGTGACCGTGCCGATCGTCTTCATCACCTCGGTGTAGGTATGGATCATGAAGTCGTCCTTGTCCGGGTCGGTGATGTCGTGACGCCGACGCAGTACGGCCGCCACGTCCTCGGACACCGACTCGATGTACTCCTGGTCCGAGACGATCAGGTCGATCTCCTGCACATAGTCGTCCCCGGTCAGCCGCTTCTGCATCAGCTTGAGCGGCAGCAGGACGACGGTATCGAAGTCCATCGGACCGAAGACCCCGCGCGGTTGCATCACCCCGACTACCTGCAGGCTCATCCCCTTGAGACGGACCTTCTGGCCGAGTGGATCGCTCTCGCCGAACAGCTGGTCGGCCACCTTGCTGCCTATGACGATCACCGGCGACATGGACTTCTCCTCGCGTCCGGAGAAGAAGCGTCCGCTGCCGAGCCTGGCCTGGAGGTCAAAGGACATGTAGTTGGCGGTCGTACCGAAGACCAGCGACCGATACTCGTTCTCGCGGAACGCCACAAAAGCCTGACTGCTGCTGAAGGCCACCACGTCAAGCACGTGCGGCAGGCCGTTCAGCGCTTCGGCATCGTCGTAGTCTATCGACACTACCCTCGACGCGGACAGCTGGGACGTGATCGAACCCTGCGTCGACAGTCCGGGTGCGGCGGCGTTGACGGTCACGAAATTCTTGCCGAACTGGTCGACCTGGGCCATGATGTAGCTTTTCAGGCCGAAACCCAGCGACACGATCAGGGTCACCGAAAAGACGCCGATGGTCACGCCCAAAAGGGACAGGACCGTACGCAGCCGGTTGCGGCGCAGGTTGCCCAGGGCCAGTCCGATGGTGTTGGCGAAAAACTGCCGCATAAAATACAGAAGCTATTCCTCCCTCAGGGCGACGATCGGGTCGAGACGCGAAGCGGTCACGGCCGGAGAGACGCCGGAGACCATGCCGATCAAGGCCGCCACTACAAGCGCACCGACCACGTAGGAGACCGGCATGAAGAAGGTCCAGGAGTAGCCGTAATGGCGCACCGCCACGGCGACCAGAGCCGAGAAGGCGATGCCGACCGCCGCACCGATCGTCCCTCCGGCCAGGGACATGGCCCCGCTCTCGGCCAGGAACTGCCTTAGGATACGTCCGCTGTTGGCGCCGAGCGCCTTCCTGAGACCGATCTCGCGCCGTCGCTCGCGGACCGACACGAACATGATGTTCATGATGTTGATGCCGCCGACCAGCAGCGAGATGGCCGTCACGATCAGCAGGAAGCCCTGCATCGCACCGGTCACGTTGCCCAACATCTCCGCAGCCTGTTCGGTGCTGCCGATCGTAAAGTCGTCCTTGGACGGGTCGCTGATATGGTGACGGCGCCTCATCACCTGGGCCGCATCCTCCTTCAGCCGATCGACGTTCGTGCCCTCGATGACCCGCATACGGATCGCCGACACATAGTCGATGCCGGCCACCAGACGCTGGGCCGTGGTCACCGGCACCAGCACGCGATCGTCGAGATTCTGGAAAAAGGCCGTCCCCTGCTCCGAAGTGAGGCCGACCACCGTGAACCTGACGCCCTTGACGCTGACCGTCTGTCCGAGCAGGCTCCGGTCCGGCGACAGGCTCTCGGCCACCGTCGTGCCCACCACGGCGACCCGGGCGAAACGCGCCACGTCCTCGGCGGTCAGGAAACGCCCCTCGGCCATCTCCAGTCCCTCCAGTCCCTGGACTTGCTCGTTGACTCCGACGACCGAAGTCACGGCCGTCTCCCGGCCCAACGAAACGGTCTCGGTCGAATTGACGTAGGGCACCACATACTCGACTCCCCTGACGTCCTGCAGGGCCTCGGCGTCGCCGAGCTTTAGCGTAGTCAGCACGATGCCGAGGGCAATGGGCGGCGGACTGTCTTCCTGACTGCCGCCGGGCGTAACCCCGATCAGATCACCGCCGAACGACGTGACCTGGCTCAGGATCAGGTCCTGGGCGCTCAATCCGATCGAGGCGACAGCCAAAACGGACATCACCCCAATGATGATGCCCAGCATGGACAGCACTGCCCTGCTCTTTACCGCCCACAGAGACCTAAAGGCGTAAACGATGTCCTGCCACCAAGAAACCATAGCTTCAGCCGACTATTTGTCCGTCCTTCACTCGAATGGTCCGATCCGTAAACTCCGACAGGTAATCCTCATGGGTGACCATCAGGATGGTGTTCCCCTGCCGATGCAAGCCGGTCAGAATGTCCATAATCTCGCCGGTGGCCTTCGAATCCAGGTTGCCGGTCGGCTCGTCGGCCAGAATCAGGGACGGGGAGTTGATGAGCGACCGAGCGATCGCCACCCGCTGCTGCTCTCCGCCGGACAGCTGGTTGGGATTGTTGTTCAGGCGATGGCTCAGCCCGACCGTCTCCAGAAGCTGCAATGCAGTCTTCCGTACCGCCTCACGGTCCGCGTTGACGCTGTAGTTGGTCGGCAGCAGCACGTTGTCCAGCACCGAAGTCCTGGGCAGGAGGTTGAAGGACTGAAAGATGAATCCGATGCCCTGATTGCGCGTCAAGGCCAGCTCGTCGTCGGTGAACTCGGTCGAATTGCGACCTTCGAAAAGGTACTTGCCGCCGGTCGGCCGGGCCAGAAAGCCAAGAATGTGCATCAGCGTCGACTTGCCGCAACCAGACGGCCCCATGACCGACACGAACTCCCCCTTTTTGATGCTGAGATCGATTCCGCGCAGGGCCTGAATGACGATATCGCCCTGCAGATATTCCTTGGTCACTCCCTCGAGACGAATCAGGTCTTCCATGCTCTGGGCGGTCATTTCTCCAGTCGATAGACGACAACATTGTCGCCCTCCTGAATGCCGGACGTGATCTCGATGAAGTCCTCAGTCTCCAGTCCGGTCGTCACGGCGACCTCGCGCACGACGTCCCCAATGCCCAGGATCTCGACGTACGGACCGCTGTCGTTCTGCTTCAGTGCCCTGACCGGAACCCGCAGCACCTCGCTGCGCCGGGCGGTCTCGATGTCCAGGTCGGCGGTCATGCCGGAACGGAGACGCTCGTCCTCGTTGTCGAAGCGCACTGTCGTCTCGTAGAAGATGACGTTGTCGATCACCGTCTCGGCCGGCTGGATGGCCACGACCGTACCGGTCCAGCCGTCGCTGTCGACGAAGGCGTCCAGGCTCACAGACACGTGGTCGCCGATCGACAGCTTGGCGATGTCGATCTCCGAAATGTTGGCCACCACTTCCAGGTTGCCCTTGGCGTTCAGCAGCACGACCGTCTGGTTCGGCTGCACGCTCTCCCCCATCTCGACCGCGACCAGAGTCACGGTGCTGTCGATAGGTGCGACGATCAGGCGCTTGTTCAGGTCGTTCTGCAGTCCGATCAGCCTGGCGTTCTCGGCCGAGACCAAGGCACGCTGGGCAACGACGACCTCGGGCCTGACGCCGGCCCGCTTGAACTCCAGAGAAGCCTCGGCCTCGGCCAGCAGGCTCTCGTTGGTGGCGACGGTGCTCTCGGCGGTCTTGAGCGCGGACTCGGCGTTGGACACCGCTATCTCGGCGCTGATCACGTCGGCGTCGTTCAGGCGAATCTGCAGATCCAAATTCGAATTGTCGGTCGAGAGCGACTGAATGGCCGACGACAGCGCGGACAGTGCGGTGTTGGTGTTGGCGCGGTAGGTGGCGAGCGTAGTCGCATCGACCCCGATCGCCGAGTTCAGCGCGGAAATTACGGCCTCCAGATACACCTTGACGTCGGTCAGGTGCGGCGCCATGATCGCGTACTGGGCCTTTACCGCGTCGCCCGTCGGAGTGGCCGCGGCCGTCAGACGGGCGGACTCGACGGTCGGCAGGCCGGCAGTCGCCAAACGCCGGGTACTGATGGCGTTGCCTTCGGCCTGGGCGCTGTTGACCGTGAACTCAAGAAATCCGGTAGAGTCGAACAGCGGTGCGGTAAGACGATTGACCGCATCGGCGGCGGCGATGGAGGAATCGTCTATGTCGGTCAAGAACGTATTGATCTTTACCTCGACCTGAGTCTGAGCCTTGGCCCGTGAGTTGGTCAGGCTCCTCTGCGCGTTGGCCAGCGAAACCTCGGCGTCGTCGCGGGCGTCCCTCGAGGCACCGAGTCGCGACTCGGCGGTCTCGACCGAACGTTCGGTCATCACCAGGTCGGTGCTGGTAGGTCCGGCCTCATACTCGGACAGGCGGGCCTGGGCCGAAGCCACGGCAGCGCGCTGAGCCAGGATCTGGGCCTCGATGTCGGCCGTATCCAGCCTGACCAGCAGTTGACCGGCCTTGACCTCCTGACCCTCTTCCACGGAGATGCCGGTCACCCGGCCGGCCACCTCCGGCTGGAGCTTGATCTTGGAGCTGGGAGCGATGGAACCGGTAGCCGAAATTACCTCGACTACGTCACCGTGATCGACCGTATAGGTCTCGAACTCGACCTGCGGCTTGCTGCCGAGCTTGATCATGATCAGCACCACCAGTGCGGCGGCGATCACCAGGCTGATGATCAGCTTGGTGCGATGTTTCCTAAAATTCATATCGATATTTGTGCCGAGAGTCGCTTAATTGCGCCCAAAACCGCTTTTGAACGATTTCGGGTCGGAAACGGCGTTAGGGCTTGAAAAAAGACCACCGTTAGGTAAGATTAGGCTTATTTACGATTAAAATCAAGGGCTTTCGTTGCAGTCCGTCAAAAACAGATGTCAGACGTATTCAGCTGGAAAACGGAAAAAAGACCCATTGTCGCCCTAGCGCCCATGGCCGACATGACCGACTCGGCATTCTGTCGTATTGCCAAACGGCTGGGCTGCCGCATTGTCTTTCGTGAGATGGTCAGTGCCGAGGCGCTGGTGCGGGAGTCGGACCGGACGCTGCAGATGGCCTCCTTCCGCGACGAGGAGCGTCCCATCGTGCAGCAGCTGTTCGGTGCCGACCCGGCCGTGATGGCCGAGGCCGCCCGACGACTGGACGAAAGGTTCTCTCCAGACACTTTCGACCTCAACATGGGCTGCCCGGCGGTCAAAATCGTCGGCGGATTCAATGGGGCAGCGCTGATGCGCGAGCCGCGGCACGCCGCCGAGATAGTCCGGGCGGTGAAGGCGGCAACCGACAAGCCGGTCTCGGTCAAGACGCGGCTCGGCTGGTTCAGCCCGACCGACATCCTGGATTTCGCCCCGACGATCGAGGACGCCGGGGCCGACCTTATCTCCGTCCACGGTCGAACGAAGGATCAGGGCTACTCCGGTTCGGCCGACTGGGAAATGATCGGCCGGGCCAAGAGCCTGGTCGGAATCCCGATGCTGGCCAACGGAGACGTCTTCAGTCCCGAACTGGCCGTCAAGGCACTCGAGGTCACCGGCTGCGACGGACTGCTGATCGCCCGCGGCGCCCTGGGCAATCCGTGGATCTTCGGACAGGTCGAAGCCGCATTGAACGGAAAGCGGCCCGACGAGGTCAGTGACGAGGACAGAGACCGCACGGTGCTCGAGCACGCCCGGCTGCACGCCGAACTGTACGGCGGCGACCGCCCGCTCGTCACCTTCCGCAAGCACCTGGTCTGGTACTACAAGGGCCTGCCGAACGCCAAGGCCCAGCGCGAACTGCTGACCAAGGTCGAGACCGTCGCCGATCTGGAGGCCTGCCTCGGCGGATAATTGACTTCTCCTCTGCTGATTGATGCTATGCGTTCTTGATGGAAAAAAGGCCCATCAGAAAGGAAGAGAGACTGCCTCTCGTTAGTATCGTAAATTGGCCGGACCAGGGCAAAGAACTGAACGAAAAAGCTGAATATCTGTTTGAACCCTGGAACCCCTGGGCTTCGCTGCCCGACCTTCTGCGAGACGCGGTAGTAGCCGCCGAGGTGCCCGGAGTCGAAAGGTCCGGCATTACCGTAACGTACGGCGGGGAGCAGGTCCTGAAAGACGACAGGACTATCATCTTGATCGTCGAAGGGCTCTTTGATCGGCCTGACCGTACCAAGGAAGTCCGCGACCGTCTGGCCCTCAAGCTGGCCGAAGCTGCCAAAGGCTGGGTCGCTACGACCTGGAGAGTCGAAGTGCTGGTCAAAAGGTTTGACCCCGAAAAAGACTCGTACTGTCTCCTCGAGGGCGAGGCAGAAGAGAAGGAAAGCGAATAATCCGTTCCCGACTCCAGCTCTCATGCCTCGTCAACACACCGGCCTACTCACCTGGCCGGTGATTTTATTTGCCGGCCGGTGCGCTAACGACCATAACAATAAAAGCCGAACGCTGATGTCCGTCCTCCCAAACCGCAGACGTTTCGGCTATTCTTAGGGCGACAGAACACAAACTAACCGAACTGACCGCCGAACTATGGACATCGCGACAAACGAGACCCGCACCTCGCGCCGCCGGACAGCCATCGGCCTGAGCGTCCTGCTGCTGATCCTGCTGGTTGCCACCGTCTCGGGACTGGAAGTGTTCTCCTCGGGAAGGATGTCGGCCCAAACTCCCAGAGTCAGCTCATCGAACCGCCCGTCCGACCGGCAGGACGGCACGGAAGACTCGGGCCAACAGGCCAACAGGCCGCTTCAGGCAACAGTTTCGGTGGTCCCGACTGCGAAGCCGGTGAAGAACCTCGGCCGCTCGCTGGCCCTCATGCTGAGCCGGGCCGTATCGCCGGACCAATCCGACGATCGGTCCGAAGGTCAAAACGACGGCAATGCCGACCATAGCGACGATTCGGCCGATCAGCCGTCAAGCCAGCCGGTCACGGCAGCATCGTCCGGATCGTCATCAGAAACGGCGGGACCATCGTCCGCCTCGTCCGGTTCCTCGGGGTCGAGCGGTGCCGGCACTACCGAAGCCGACAGCTCCGATCAAGATGAAGACATGATCGATCAAGACGAACAGAACGACAATGCGAGCAGCGAAGACGCAACCGACCGAGACGAACAGAACGACGACGCGAGCGGCATCAACTCAATCTTGCAGACCATAATCGATTTCTGGTGGAAGCTTTGGGGTCTGGTCTGGCCAGCGATGCGAAGCCTGTGGTCGGCCGTCTGGCCGCTGTTGAGCATTCGGGTCGAAAACCAATAGCTGCCTATCATCAGACTGAATCTGCACCGACCAAAAAACACGTCCTGACGGGCGTGCTTTTTTCGAAGATGTCTTTAACCGAATGGTTGTAGTTACTACTGGACCGAAACCTGATCACCACTTTTTTCTGGCAGCTCACTGTCAGATGGTGGACGACCCATGATCACGTCGCGAAACTGCTTCTCGTAGATGTCATACAACGCCAGTGTGATGGACAGGGTCAGCGGGCCCAAGATGAAGCCGGAGAAACCGTAGAACTTCAGTCCGCCCAAAATTGAAAGCAAGATCAGCAGCGGATGGATCTTGGTCTTGTTCTCCACCAGCTTCGGCTGGAGAAAGTTGTCGACCGTGCCGATGATCGCCACCGACACCGCCAGAAGTCCGATGCCCGCGGCCAGATGTCCGCTCAGCAGTAGATAAGCAGCGGCCGGGACGGTCGTGAGCGAGACGCCCAATACCGGGACGAAGGCGGCCAGCCCGGTCATGCCGCCCCAGAATAGCGGTGCCGGCACGCCGAATACCCAGAAGAAAAATCCGGCCAGCACGGCCTTGATCACGCCCAAAACCAGGATACTGCCCATGACCGCTCGCACGGCCACGCTGATGCGGCCGAACATGATCTCGTCATACTCGTCGGCCAGCGGCGAGACGGCCAGCAGCTTCTTCTTGATGCGACTGCCGTCCTTGAGGAGGTAATAGACCGATACCAGCATGATCAGGAAGCCGAACATGATCGAGAAGGCGTTCGAGAAAAGTCCGATCAGGTTGGAGGACAACGACTGGGCCAGACCGCTCGCTAGGCTCAAAGCCTGTTCCATGAGGCGTGGAATCTGCGAATGCAGGCTTTGCGGCAGGATACCGGCCAGGTACTCCGGCATATTGAAGGCCGTCAGCTGACCGCGCAGTCCGGCAAAGACACCGACCATCTCCCCGGCCAGCGCCGCCAGAAAAAAGGACAGGGGCAGGAGGATGACCACGGCCACGAAAAGCACGGTCAGAAAGGCGGCCGAGACCTCCGAACGGAACAGCCGATGCAGCTTCCGGTAGAGGGGTCGGGTGACGATAGCCAGTACGCCGCCGAAGGCCAAAAGCGTCAAATAGGGCCTAAAGACCAGCAAAGTCAGGACCGTGCTCAGGATCAGGGCGGAAAGGAAGAAGATTGTCTCGAACCTCTTTTGACTCATAACAACCTAAGTATAGCAAAAAATAAGCTCCGACGCCAGCCCTATCTGAGACGAGAGGCTTAACCTAGTCCTTCTGACCCGGACGATTTGCGGAGCGAAAACGCTTGACCTGGTCATCTGTCCCCACCACCAGCCGGGATTCGGAAGGTGTCCGTACGATGAAATTACTTGAGGCCGCCTTCGGCGAGGCTCAAGTTGACGAGGAGAGTGCACGACGGCTCAACAACGACCCCAGTGACGAACTACAGGAAAGTGTTGTGAGGCTCATAATCGAGATGTCCAAAAATCTGCCGGTACATCGATGAGGAGATAGAGTCCGACTTCACTTACCCGTCAGAGTATAAAGGACCAAGGCCGATCGCTGACCAGATCAGGGACATCGCCGAAATCTTCGGTCTCGATTCGAGCCAGGCCCTCGATTTCGCCCAACGCTTGCCCGAACTCCCCGAGGGTGCCGAGGGGTGGTTCGCTGTCCCGTCGGTCGACGCACTGGCCGAGAAATACTTCCCCGAGGTGACCACCTGGACGGAAAGACGCCGTCAGGCGATCCTGCTCGTCAACAGCAAGATTGCGGACTCTCGACCATTCACCTTCTTCTGTGAAGAAATTGTTGCATCGACACCTTTTCAAGTTCCTGTTCACACGACGCGCGCGCTCAAACTCATTGCCGAAACGCAGCCGGGTGGCATCCTGATAGTCGCCGCCCAGCTCGGCCGAAGCCATCGCGGCAGGTCGATCCGTCTAGCCTGCAAAATGTTTGCAGCCGACGAGTTCGGCCTCGGAAGTCTCGAGGTCGGATCCATCTTATTGACCCATCCCGAGCGACTTGTTGATTTTCTGGGTCTGTTTATGGACTGCCCTGGTGACGAGTTCGCTCAAGATAACGGTGACGATTCCTCCTTCGGCATACCAAGCTACGGCTTCGACATCGGTGGAATCGAATTCCATATCAACGATAATGACGACACCAACGGGCAATACGGCCCGGCCACCGGCTTCCTATCGTCCGAAGTCTAGACGATAGGATATCCAAAAAACTTCAGGGCTGCCCCTTATGAGCAGCCCTCTTTTTTACGATCAGTTTTTGGTCGCTTCGAAACCGACCGATCGGCATCAGTCGGCGAACTCCAGCACGAAAATCGACCCGCGGCTGCCGGCGTTGATGACGCCGATCCCGACCCGACCGTGTTCCATGGAAAGAATATCCTGCTCCCAACCGCCGCTCCGCGACAGCCCCCGAAAGGCCAAACCGACCTCCGGCGCATGTGCCAATCTCTCCGTCAGCCGGTCGAACGAGACACCGGTCCGCCCGGCCCGATCCGACGGCGTCTGGCCCTCCGGTGTCAGCGAAGACAGGTAACCGCGGACGAACAGGTCCTCGCCGTGCATCCGTGCCGCAGTCACGAGCGACCGATCCATGACGAGCGGCGGCAGTCCGCTCCCCTGTCGCGAACCGTTGACCAGTCCGAACAGCTCCTCCTCGGCGACCGAGTCGGGAAAGGTCTCCTCGGTTGACGGCCACAGCGTGACGGCCTCGTCTCCGCCGGAGCCGACGGTCGTGAAGGCCAACGTCTGAAAGTTGCCCGACCGGTCGGTCAGCCGGCTGCCCAACGCCTCGACCGACTGGGCCGCCCTGACCAGCACCGAACCGAACTCCGAACGGAAGACCCTCTGCTTCACGGAGGACGGAAACTGAAAGGAGACGACCAGCGACAGCATGAAGGCACCCAATATCAGACCTTCAATCGCGGCCAGCAGCAGCCCGAACGGGCGATTCCAGAACGACTTCAGCCATCCGGTCGGCAGTCCGGCATAGATGTGCCCGACAGCCAAAGGCGCCAGAATCTCCACTGCGGTCCAGACCGCCAGAAACGACAGCGGCTTGGCCAGTGGCAGCGGCAGGCCGAAGCCGACCGACAGTGCCCGGCCGACCGGACCGTAGGATACGGCCGCAGCGAACAGTCCAAAAATCAGACCGGGCATCTCGAGCAACACGGTCAACGCACCCTTACGGCAGCCGTGTCCGACGAAGAGGACCAGCAGCAGCGCCAGCGTCAGGTCCACCAAATTCATCGCTGTACTTGACATGAAAACATTATATCAGAAGAACCCGACCGAAGAGACGGTCAAGACCTGTCGCTGGACCAAAATTCAACTGTCATCTGCGGAAAACAAAAAACTTCCGGCTCTCACCCGGAATGTTTACTGAAGGCGTCCGCGGCTAAATGGACTCCGCTAATTCAGGCTGATGTATTCCCATGGAAACTCGTCACGGCCAAAATGCCCATAGGCCGCAGTCGGACGGAAGATCGGCCGCCGCAGTCCCAGCCGCTCGATGATGGCCATGGGACGGAAGTCGAAATGCTGCTTCAGGTATTCTGAGAGGTCACGACCGTCGCCCGATTTGGCCTCCAGCATTACCGGCTCCTCATGTCCGATGGCGTAGGCCACGGTCACCAGGCAGTTCTTGGCCACGCCGTTGGCGACGATGTTCTTGGCGGCGAACCGCGCCATGTATGCGCCGGACCGGTCGACCTTGGTCGAGTCCTTGCCGGAGAACGCCCCGCCGCCGTGCGGTATGAGTCCGCCGTAGGTGTCGACCATGAGCTTCCTGCCGGTCAGTCCGGTGTCGGCCGAGAAGCCGCCGGACACGAACGAGCCGGTCGGATTGATCAGCAGACGGCGGTCCTTGATGCTGCCGACAGTCGGCATGATCAGGTGCTCGTTCAGCAGCGAGCGGATCTGCTCCTGGTCCATGCCCTCGGCATGCTGCGCCGAGACCACCACCGTATGCACGTCGGTGCCGTCGACGGTCACCTGAGTCTTGCCGTCCGGCCGCAGCCACTTGAACTCGGAATGATGACGACGCAGGTTGCCCAATCCCCAGGACAGGCGATGCGCCAGGACCACCGCCCGAGGCAGGAACTCAGGAGTCTCGACCGTGGCGTATCCGTACATGATGCCCTGGTCGCCCGCACCGCCGGTGTCCACGCCGCGCGCGATGTCCGGCGACTGCTCCTCGATGTTGGTGAAGACCTCGATGTCGTCCTCGTAGCCGATCTCCTTGTAGACCGCCTGGGCGACTTGGGCCGGATCGACCTCGGCCGCCGAGCTAACCTCGCCGCCGATCATCACCGCCCCATGGGAACCGAAAACCTCCACCGCCACGCGGCTCAGTGGGTCCTTGGCCAGGTAGGCATCGAGAACGGCGTCCGCAATCTGGTCGCAGACCTTGTCCGGATGACCTTCAGTTACCGATTCGACGGTTTTCATAGCGATAATCTGTCCGTTGCGACTGCCGTTTCCGTGCGATCTGGCCAGTCAAAACGGCCAAAACTACCGACAAACGGCTGCCCTCAGGTGCCTACCTTATACGATAAGCCGTCATCACGCAAGAACGATTTTCGACGAACGTCGGCGGACCAGTCAGGTGCAGCGCAAGGAAACGCAACCGGGTCGAGGCGAACAAAAAATGCCCGACGGACGGGCTTTCCGGACCGGACGGACAAAGGCGAATGTCGGCGTCTAGACGTCGCGCAGAAACGATCCCTTCTTCCAGCTGGCCAACCGACTACGTACGGCCCGGATCTCCCCGGACTCATCGAGCTCGACCGTCTCGTCATCGTAGTCCGAGTCGGCGGACAGGTGAACCGAACCGGATCCGCCGTCCGAATCCTCGTCGGGCAGGTCCAGACACGATCTGTCGGCCTCGGTGATGAACATCGACGGATACTCGATGCCGCCGTCAAAACCGGCTCGCCGCGGATAGCAAAGGAACAGGCGCTGCTTGGCCCTGGTCACGGCGACGTAGAAGAGCCGCCGTTCCTCCTCCAGCCCGCCCGGTTCGGCGAAGGCGCGCTGGTTCGGAAAGCCGGAGCCGGTCAAGTGCAGCACGAAGACGGTGTCCCACTCGAGTCCCTTGGACTGATGAATGGTCGAAAGCACGATCCGTCGTCCGTTCCTCTTGCTGCGGGCCGACGAAGCCGCACCGCCGGTATACAGGGCATCGTTCAGCGCGACCTCAGTCAGAAAGTCGACCGTTGAGTCGTACCCGTCGGCAAACGAGGCCAGCTGACCCAGATCCTCCAGCCGCTCCCGTGCATTGGGATACTCGGCGTTCAGGTAACCGACGTAAGGCGAGTCGAGCAGCGCACGTATCATGTCGGCCGGTCGCCCGTCGGCCGACACCAGCCCGTCGAGCGTCTTGTGAAGGTCACGCCAGCCGACGGCAGCCCGCTTTCCGACGACCGACTCGATCGTCGGCGTGAGCAGTATCTGGGCCAACGAGCCCGAAGCCAGCGCCGCAGCGAAGATTCGGTCGGACGTGACCTCGCCGATTCCCTGCTGAAAGGACAGTACCCGCCGCCAGGCCGACTCGTCAGTGAAATTGTGGGCCAGACGCAGGAACGCCAAAATGTCCTTGACGTGAGCCCGTTCGAAAAAGCGCAGTCCGCCTCGATACTCGTACTCCAGCCCGCGCTTCATCAGCTCGAACTCCAATATCTGGGAGTGGTGGGTGGCGCGGAACAGAACGGCGATCTCGTGCGGATCCACCGACGCGTCGGCTATCAGTTCCTGAATCTTGCCGGCGATAAAGTTCGCCTCGGCGGAGGCGGACGGAGCCGACACCACGCGCGGCAGCGACGACCCTGACCTGACGGCCCTGAGCCGCTTGGGGAACTGGTCGACGTTCCGCGAAATCACGTCGTTGGCCAGGTCGAGAATCTCCGGAGAGGACCGATAGTTCGTCTCGAGCCTGAACTGCCTGGCTCCGGGGAAGTGGGTCGAAAAATCCAGAATGTTCCTGACGTTGGCCGCACGGAAGGAATAGATGCTCTGGGCATCGTCGCCGACCGCCAGCACGTTGCCGTGCACGCCGGCGATCATCCGCACGATGCTGTCCTGAAGCGCATTCGTGTCCTGGTACTCGTCCACCAGCACGTAGCGGAAGCGGGAGGATACGGACCGGAGGACATCGGCCTCATCGGACAGCAGGAAGTAGAGATGCAGGAGCAGGTCGTCGAAGTCCATGGCGTTGGAGTTCCGTTTCTTGCGGTCGTAGGTCTCGAGCACTCCGACGATGTCCCTCTCGAGATGCGCGAAGTCTGGATACCGGCGCTCCAGGACCGAACTGACCGAGACCATGGCGTTCTTGGCGTAGCTGGCTATGGACTGCACCACGGCCGGAGACGGGAAACGGCTCTCCTTGCTGTCCAGCACCAGCTCACGGATGCAGGTCTTGACCATGGCCTTGGCGTCCTCCTGATCGAGGATGGTGAAATTGGAACCGAAACCCAGGCGGTCGGCATACTGCCGCAGCAGCCGATTGGCGACGGAATGGAAGGTCCCGCCCCACAGCCCGGCGACCTCTCCCCGACCGGACAGTAGTTCGCCGATCCGCCCCATCATCTCGCCGGCCGCCTTGTTGGTGAAGGTCAGGAGCAGTATCTCGTCCGGACGCACCCCGCGGCCGATCAGGTAGGCGACCCGGTAGACCACGGTTCTGGTCTTGCCCGATCCGGCGCCGGCCAAAACCAGACAGGGTCCGTCGCCCTCCGATACGGCTCGGTACTGCTCCTCGTTCAGCACGGCCCGAAAATCGAGACCCGACCGGTTCCGGTCGGCTGCAACTCCGGGTTTTGTCCTGATCTCGGCTCGGGAGTCCATGCGTAGATGACGTCATCCGCTGATTAACGACTTGTACTATACCTTCGCCGCCGAGCGACCGGCAACCTTCGCCGGACATGATGCCGCCGAACCAAAATGTACGGCCATCAAACGCACGGCCGCTTGCACTATGAAGGACACTAGAACCGCAGTGAGCTTAAACGAGAATTCGCTCGTGTTCCCTGCGCTCACGGTGTCGGATTCGATTTATCGGTAGGTCGAACAAAAATCGGCCGAAATTCAAAACACCGACGGATAAGCCGCCGGCGTCTCGAAGTTTCTGCCGTCTCCTTTCCAGACAGCAGGTCAGCTTTCCAAAAAAACAAGGATCTCACCGAAGGAAAATCCTTTCGCCCACCTCGTTTAGGACAAAAGGTCCGCGATTAGGACCAATACTACCGTTAGCCACTTCGTTAGCTACGACGTACTCCTTGCCGAGGAGTAAATGGTTAGAGGCAGCCATGCCAGGCCTTAAATACCGCGAGGGATCAGCGGCATCGAACACCACTTCGTCGATGTCCGAAAACCTACGATGCTGTCCGAAGGTAAGCTCCAGACAGACATCTCCGAACAAACCGATGACATGATGACTGGCCTCCCCATCAAGAATCAAACAAAATTTACCCAGCTCGATTCCCATCTCAAGTCTACGTAAAACGGACAAAAACCTCAGCAAAAACTGGGGTCTTTTGTTGGCTCCGCACCGCCTGCCCACCGGAGCCTTGGCGAAGGTGAATGAAGGGCATCGGAACTGCCTTAGCTTTAAGTGACGGTTCAGTAGTCGTTCCGACGCTCACAGAGTCAGATTCGCTTTATCAACAAAACCCGTCCTACTTCCCGAACAGCTGTATGTACTCCTTGAACGCAAAGAGACGATTTCGCTTGAAGCCCGTAGTCTCTTTCAGGATGCCTTTCTCCTCGAAGACCTTGAGGAGCGTGATGGCCGACTGTGGAGTGATATCGAGCCATTTGGCGACCTGCGGGCTGTTTACGATCGGTTGGGAGTAGAGCTTGCTTAGAAACTCGCGTCCGATCGGCGCACGGCGACCCATCGTCATGATCCGACGTTCCGCCTTCTCACGAAGATTGATGATCTCGCGGAACGTTTCCGCGCCCCGCTTGGCCGTTTCCGCCACGCCGACCAGGAAGAACCTCAGCCAATGCTCGATGTCATTGGAAGTCCTTACCGTCGTTAGAGCGTCGTAGTATTTTCCCTTTTTGCGCTCGAAAAAATCCGACAGGTAAAGCGTTGGCTTGCTCAACATGCCCTTGTCCACGAGGTAAAGGGTGATGAGCAGGCGACCGATACGGCCGTTTCCGTCAAGGAACGGGTGGATCGTCTCGTATTGGTAATGGCTGATGGCGATACGGATCAGAATGGGTAATTGTTGAGTTAGCCACCAAGAACGAGCTGTAGCAGTGCTCGTTCTTTCGTTTTCTGGTCATGATTCCGGTGGTTGTACCTCCACGCGATCTCACCTGCAAAGTACCCAAGCCTTTCTCTCCGCATGCCGCCAACGGTTCCCATGGTCCTCTTCATGAAGCCCCAGAAGCCCTCGATGCCGTTTGCGTGCACGATGCCTCGCACATCCTCTCCGGCGCTGTGGTCGACCCGTTCGTGCCGGTAGCCGAGT
>MNWN01000014.1 GCA_001872545.1 Parcubacteria group bacterium CG1_02_58_44 | reverse complement strand
GCCAGCTCATCTGGCCGGGGGATTTTTTTGTTGATTCGCTGTCCAAACAGGTCATCCTAAGACCCAAAAATGGCTTAAAATAAACAAATTTAAACTAAAAAAGACTTAGGTAAAAACTGTTGCCAAAAAAATCTCCCGATGCTATATTGCTCACGTTCCAAACGGTCAAAAATGGGGTCGCATAGCTCATTCCTTCGACCGATGGACTATGGAGGGTAAGCAGTTGGTTAGAGCGGTCCGGTCCACCTCTTGAAAGTTCCCTGGTGGGCGCAGTATGGGCGTATAGCTCAGTTGGTTAGAGCGTCACACTGATAATGTGAAGGTCGGAGGTTCGAATCCTCCTACGCCCACCAGGGAGAATTCAAGAAGGCCGGGGGTTCCGTCGACGACGGGGCCACAATCCTTGCTTTGAGACAAAACAGTTCGCTTAAATAAAATCGGCTTTCCGCGATGCCGAGGTAGCTCAGTGGTAGAGCAGAGGACAGCACGCTAGCGCGTGCGGCCATATTTTATCCGCTTAGAACATTTCCCAGACCGTGGTGCGTGCCGAGGTAGCTCAGTGGTAGAGCAGAGGACTGAAAATCCTCGTGTCGCCAGTTCAATCCTGGCCCTCGGCACCACGATCTGGAAAAAGTTCTTCGCTGGGGCCTCGTGTCGCCATTTCAATCCTGGCCCTCGGCATCGCGGAAAGTCGATTTTTGCTAAGATTTGTTGCGACGGGGCGTGGCCTAATGGCTAAGGCACTTGCTTTGGGAGCAAGGAATTGGGAGTTCGAATCTCCCCGCCCCGACCATACGACTCGGCCCTAGACTGGGCATCGCTCATGGTATTCGACTGTCATTTCGGAGTTAATTACAAAACAGGCGGGCATAGTTCAATGGTAAAACGACTCTCTTCCAAGGAGTAGTCGCGGGTTCGATTCCCGCTGCCCGCTCCATGTCAAAACCGGCCTTATCGGCCGGTTTTGAGTTGCAGGTGATAAGGGAATCGAAGGGTATCCGAGGACGTGCCTGGAATGGCACGTCCGAGGAACCCGGGCTCCGAAGGAACGCCGAGGCCAGGTACGGCCGAGGCGTGGGTGAGGAGGATTCCCGCTGCCCGCTCCATGCCAAAACCGGCCTTATCGGCCGGTTTTGAGTTGCAGGGGCTCGTGGACGTTGTTCGAACCATGGCGGTCGATGCCTAGATCCATTAGTTACCCGAAATACCGTCGCAATCGTCGGTACCGTCGAGAACCGACAATGACACTTAGACAGAAACCTGCAAAAACACTCAGCTGATTGACTGCCTAAACAGATGAAGTACTGTGACCATACATGAACATAAATTAAGCCTGATTCTGCAGCAACATGAAAAAATGCACCCAATACGCCGCAGCAGTACTGATTGGCCTGATCCTGACGGTCACAACCCTGTTTGTTCCGGTCAGAGCATCCACGACAACCGAGGTCCGTAACGTCTCGCTAGGACTGCCGATTCGCTTCGTGATGCAGGACCTGTCCGCAACAGACCATGATTTCCCCGCCCGAGTCACGTTTTCGTCCCCGTGGGAAAACCCGACGAAGGTATCTTGGGGCTGGCTCGCCCTCGACCTAACCATGTTCTCCCTGCTTGCAATGCTAGTCATCGGCCAACTCGAAAGGAACAAAAAAGGGGCCTAGAAGAGGCCACCGAGTTTTGCGACCGACATCTTCCGATGCGTCAGTAGCACCAGCTCAAGGCCGACGGTGCGGCATGTGCCGTCATTGACCCGGTCGTCGCGTCGGCGAAGATGCACCACGTGGAATAGCACCAGATCGGGCTCCTGTGTCCGAGCTGTCCTTTTATCCGTACGAAGGCAGAGGATGAGCTCTGCGGACGGAGCGACATGTTGGTGTAGTACCGCTGGTACGTACGAATGGACGAGGCGAGCGCCGAACCGACGGTGAAATTGTCGATGCTATCGAGGAAGGCCGTATCGTAGTACGCCATGGGCAGGTTGCTTGCCCAGTACCCGCCGTAATTGGCGAAGTTTCTGTTGTACACCTGGGTCTCATGCTCGTAGGTGGACCTGCTGCCGAAACTACCGACGTTGTTGAAGTAGAACGTTTGGAAGCTCACGTACTGGTTAACGTACGACGTTCCGCAGTATGGCGCCCAAGGCTCATGCGACAGGGATGCCTGAACAATGCGGCCGGTACCGTCGCCCTCCTCGGAAAGGACCAGTCCTTCATCGTCTGGCTCCATAACGGAACCAGTCGGCAGGGGGTATGAAACGAAATCTATGAAGCCGGCGAGCCGAACTCTATCCCCCTCATCCAGAGTCAGACCGGTGATATCTACCCCATGCCCCCTGACGTCCAGCAATACCTCCCCCAACTCGTCCGAAAGGACCCGCATTTCTAGCACTTCGCCCTCCGGCATGGCCGGATCATAATCTATGGAGTCATCGATGTGTCTGACTGCCGCGAGCAGGAACTCCTCATGTGCCTCCCGAAGCAGGGCAGCCGTTTCCTCGACAGTCACGCCTTCCTCGACCAGCATTCCGGCCTGATGTTCGCCATGGCTGGTGACGATCTCCAGCGGTTCGACATCGGCCGTCCGCAGTATCTCCGCTAGCACGCTGACCGATTCAGGAACGTCGAACGTAACCCTCACACGAGCGGAATCGCTGCGTTCGGGGATAGGCTCGTGCGACACACAGGACTGCGACATGACCGAGACAGCCATGACCGCAACCAAAAATAAGGTTCTCTTTGCCGTCCACATTGGGACCTCCTACGGTTCCTGCCACGACCGAACCATCTCGTGCCGTTTTCCTTTTTAAGGAACCGACCTCAATCTATCAGTCAAACATGGTTCCATCAAGCATATTGATGACCCTTAGTCAAAAATCGTTTTTTAACTTCAGCCAGACCAATAAGACACCAGACCCAAAACCCGCCGCCCTACTCATAGGATGGCGGACTCTGCCCCGTACCGTTTCGTACGGGGCGCAGCAGGGGCTCGTGGACGTTGTTAGAACCCTTTCGCTAGAAATGTAGACCCCAACTCACCACCAAAATTATCGAACATGATATAAAAACGCCCTAAGCCCGTGAAGCCTCAAGCTTGCCGATTCTCTCCTCGAGACGCTCAAACTTGGCGCGCAGCGCCGCAATTTCAGACTCATGTCTATCGATGAGCGTCAAGAAGCCGTCGAGTTTGTCGTAAGTCTTGGCATTGACATCTTCGATATGCTCAACCCGACCTTTCAGCTCCTGGATGTCGGATTGGGTCTCGAGGACCGCGTTCAGTATTTTGTCTTGAATATCCATATGCCGTCATCTTACACGGGACAGATTCAGAATGGCAACAGGGAGTTGTTTTCGGAACCAAAACCGGCCATCCTTTTGCGGATGACCGGATGCAGCAGGTGATACGGGAATCGAACTTATCTCTGTCTGCTGCCGTTCCAACGACTAATCCCTGTCGTCCCGGGCCGAGACCCGGGACCCAGAAGCAAAAGGATCAGATTCTGGATCCCGGATAGACCTCGCTCAGCTCAGCCTTCCGGGATGACAAGTTAAGGAAGAATAAGGTTCCGAGATGACAAAAAAGAATAGTTTCGGCCCAAAAAGACAAGAAAGAAGGTGACCAACAAATGGTGTCGTCCCGGGAGAAGACCCGGCCTGCCTACCATAGCTTTAGCGAAGGTGGGGACCCAGAAAGCCCTCCTTGTCGTCCCGGACTTGATCCGGGACCCAGAGGCAGAAAAGATCGGACCCTGGATCCCGGATAGACCTCGCTCCGCTCGGCCTTCCGGGATGACAGGTTAAAAAGAGTTGCAATTTCGGAATGACAAATGTTTTTGGGTCATGACTAGTTAAGAGGGTCCTTTCGCAAGATGTTGAGTAACTTTTTGTAGGTGTCTTCGTGTCGGTAATTGAACCTGAATTCGCATTCTTTCAGATGCAGGTAGAACAGATCCTTTCGGATGCCACGTCGTTTCATCAGCCGGGTCTTCGCCGTCCCCCAGAAGCTCTCGATGCCGTTAATATGCACGCCTGTTCCCGTGATGGCAAATTCATTTTCCCCGTGGTTCGCGCTGTGATGTT
>MNWN01000045.1:16249-35755 GCA_001872545.1 Parcubacteria group bacterium CG1_02_58_44 | reverse complement strand
GATCCCGGATCAAGTCCGGGATGACATAATTTTTAAAGCTCCCTCCACTTTGTCGTCCCGGGCGGAGACCCGGGACCCAGACTTATCTTCCTCAACCCGGAGGACTTCCAGTCCCCCGGGAACCCCCGGCTCCGCTCCGCGGGGGACGGGGCTCGCGCCCCGGACCCCCTTCGGGACGGTCCCGCGCGGCACGGGTCGGCCCGCTCGCCCTAACTCTCGGCGGCCGGCCGTCGCCGCGGGCTCCGGACCGAGCCCGGCCGCCTCCGAGGTTGCCGCGTCGGGGCCGTCCCGCAAGACAGAACGATCGAATCCTGGATCCCGGATAATCGCTGACGCGATTTCCGGGATGACAAACAAGGAGGGAATGACAAACAAATAATGTCGTCTCGGGATGACATTATTTAGTAAAAAGTTATCCTTAGATTTCCCTGCCGTTTCTCAGAACGGCATTCGGACTCTACTAATCTATTATCTTTGTTTCGTCCTGATCGGGGATCTGGAGAAGGCATCCAGCCTGGCCACGCTGGTTCGCTTATCGGCAATGAATCCGCCTCTCGGCTTTTCCAGGGACAATCCGAAAGTTCTGGTGTATCCGGTGGCCTAATCGTAGTACCTGTCTGTACTCGACCTTAAAATACCTGTCTCTTTTCCCTCAAGTACAGACAGTCACTCCACCTACTTGACACGCCCTGCACATCTGCTAAAAATGTACCGTGCTTAGCACTCTCGTTTTCCGAGTGCTAACGTACGGCTAACCAATTTTTCAACAGCTAATCCGCATAAGCGATCAAACTATGAGCGTCAAACCTTTGGCTGATCGGGTTCTGGTCAAGCCGCTGACCGAGACGGAGACCAAGTCCGGCATCGTCATTCCGGAGACCATCGAAAAGGAACGTCCGGAGAAGGGCGAGATAATTTCCGTCGGACCGGGCAAGCTGCTCGACAGCGGCGAGCGTGCCGCGATGAGCGTCAAGGTCGGCGACAGGATCGTCTTCAAGAAGTACGCGCCGGACGAGATCAAGGACGACGGACAGGAGTACCTGATCCTCGACGAGTCCGACATCCTGGCCGTGATCGAGTAATCCAGTAACTACCAGAAGCTATGGCTAAGCAGATACTTTTCACCGAGGAGGCCCGCGTCAAGATCAAGCGCGGCGTCGACACCCTGGCCAATGCGGTCAAGGTGACTTTGGGGCCCAAGGGACGCAACGTGGTTTTGGACCGCGGTTACGGATCGCCGACCGTCACTAAGGACGGCGTGACCGTGGCCAAGGAGATCGAGCTCGAGGATAAGTTCGAGAATGTCGGCGCCGAGCTGGTTAAGGAGGTCGCCTCCAAGACCAACGACGTAGCCGGCGACGGCACGACCACCGCTACCGTGCTGGCCCAGGCCATCTTCGCCCAGGGAGTGAAGAACGTGGTGGCCGGTGCCAACCCAATGTCCATCAAGCGGGGGATCGAGCGCGGCGTCGAGGCGATCGTCGCCGAACTGACCAACAATATCTCCAAGCCCATCTCGGGCGACGAGATCGAGAAGGTCGCCTCCATCTCGGCCAATGACCGGGATATCGGCGCGATCATCGCCGAGGCCATGAAGGCCGTCGGGGATAACGGCGTGATCACGGTCGAGGAGTCGCAGGGCTTCGGCATCGAGAAGGAGGTCGTCGATGGCATGCGCTTCGACAAGGGTTACGTCTCTGCCTACATGATCACCAATCCGGATCGGATGGAGGCCGAGTACAACGACGCCCACATCCTGATCACCGACAAGAAGATCTCGTCCGTCCAGCAGATTCTGCCGCTCCTCGAGAAGCTGGCCCAGGCCGGACGCAAGGAGATCGTGATCATCGCCGAGGACGTCGACGGTGAGGCGTTGGCCACGCTCGTGGTCAACAAGCTGCGCGGCACGTTCAGCGCGCTGGCGGTCAAGGCTCCGGGCTTCGGCGACCGCCGCAAGGAGATGCTGAAGGACATCGCGGTGCTGACCGGCGGCAAGGTCATCAGCGAGGAAGTCGGCCTCAAGCTGGAGGAGACCCAGATCGAGGACCTGGGCCGCGCCCGCAAGGTGATCGCCACCAAGGACGACACGACGGTCGTCGACGGCGGCGGTGACGAACAGACGGTCAAGGACCGGGTGGCCCAGCTGCGCAAGACGATGGAGAGCACCGAATCCGAGTTCGACCGCGAGAAACTGCAGGAGCGGCTGGCCAAGCTTTCGGGCGGCATCGCCGTCATCAAGGTCGGAGCCGCCACTGAGACTGAGATGAAAGAGAAAAAGCAGCGCATCGAGGACGCGGTCGCCGCGACCAAGGCTGCAGTCGAGGAGGGAATCGTGCCGGGCGGCGGCGTGGCCTTCATTCGAGCTTCTAGCGCGCTCGACAAGATCGCCGGACAGGACATGACGCCCGACGAGTTCATGGGCATCGATATCCTGAAGCGGGCGCTCGAGGAGCCGGTCCGCCAGATCGCCGTGAACGCCGGCAAGGACGGATCGGTCGTGGTCGCCGAGGTCAAGAAGAACGACGGCGCCTTCGGCTACAATGCCCGGGACGACCGCTATGAGGACATGATCACGGCCGGCATCGTCGATCCGACCAAGGTCACCCGATCGGCGCTGCAGAACGCTGCCTCGATCGCCGCATTGCTGCTGACGACCGAGTGCATCGTGACCGACCTGCCCGAGAAGAAGGGCGATGCTTCGGCATCGGGCGGAATGGGCGGTGGAATGGGTGGAATGGGCGGCGGCATGGGCTTCTAGTCCGGTCCCGTCCGTAGCTGATTCAGCGGAACAGGCGGGGTGGAGGCATGGTCCTCCCCCCGCTTTTGGTCTCTCGGCTGTTCTTGGGCTTGATTGATCTCATTTTCACTATCTTCTCGCTTTTTGGCGCAAATTGGTCGTTTTAGGCTCAACAGTTGACATTCACATTCAGACGTGGTAAACAAATTAGTCGATACGAGGTTGGGAGCGTTTCGGCGTCGTTTCGTGGAATGTCCGCGGAACGGCGGCGGCACGTTGTCGCGAGAGTGTTTCATGGCACATAACAATTAAGGAGGTTGCCATGCGTTTGTTCCTTTCCATGCTGGCGGTGGGCTTCACGCTCATCGCACTGTCCGGTTGTTCCACGCAGGAGCCGACTCCGTTGTCTATTGACGGAGTTCCTATCGTCAACGGTTCGACCGATGACTGCGGTGACGGCGTCTGCGCCGCCGACGAATTCCACGAGTTCTGCCCGGACGACTGTCCGGTCGTCTCGTACTGCGGCGACGACACCTGCGACGGCGAGGAATCGCCGGCCTCCTGTCCCACCGACTGCCGGACCGAGCCGGACGAGTGTGAGCATGGGGCGAGGACGTGTGACTTGGATGGGCATCAGCTCATCTGCGTTCACGACTACGACTCCGGTGCCGAGCTCTGGGCCAGATTGGCCTGCGATGACGGGACGGTCTGCGAGGACGGCGAGTGCGTAGTGCCGCCTCCGGTCTGCGGCGACGGCGTCTGTAACAGTGACGAAACCTGCGCCACCTGTGTCGAGGACTGTGGCTGCATGGGCGACCACGAGGTCTGCACCGATGGCGAATGCGTTGTCGAACCCTGGTGCGGCGACGGCGATTGCACAGACGGCGAGACCTGCGACACCTGCGTGGCTGATTGCGGTGTCTGTCCTTTCTGTGGGGACGGGACTTGCAACGGCGACGAGGACTGCGACGACTGCCCGATGGACTGTGGCGGCTGTACGGCCGACTGCGGTGATGGCCTTTGTGGCTACGGCGAGTTCTGCGAGAGCTGCGTCCCCGACTGCGGTGTCTGTCCGGCTTTCTGCGGCGACGGGTCCTGCGACGAGGACGAGACCGCGGCGAGCTGCCCGGCAGACTGCCGGACCTCCAACGATGAGTGTGCTCGCGGTTCGTCTCGGTGTGAGGCAGACGGGTCTTATTCCTTCTGCCACCACAACATCGTCGAGGGGGCCAATCTCTGGGTTGGACCCCTATACTGTCCGGCCGGAGAGGTCTGCGAGGACGGCGGGTGCGTGGTGCCCGACGACGGCGAGCCGGTCTGCGGCGACGGCGTCTGCGAGGGCACTGAGAACTGCACCACCTGTGCCGAGGACTGCGGCTGCATGGGCGACCATGAGGTCTGCACCGACGGCGAATGCGTCGTCGAGTCATGCTGCGGCGACGGAGACTGCAGCGACGGCGAGACCTGCGAGACCTGCGCCGAGGACTGCGGTGGGGCCTGCGAGAGCGTGATCGTCTGCTCCCGCAACGACTCCGGCCTGCGCATGACGGTCTACGGACCGTTTGCGTCGATGATTCCGAACGCAATGTTCGGCGATCCGGTCGCGGTGCAGGCCGGCTGTGATACCTGCGGTGGTTGGTCCGTCCCTTACGGCGACGACGATCCGCGTCCGTCGGCTCCTTGGGTGGGTGATGACGAGGCCTATAACTTGGCCTTCCCACTCGGGGCAGAAGGAATCGGACTGGCCCTGGTCGACGAGGCCGGCCAAGTACAGTGGCTTGACTTGGAGGTAGCCATGTCGGCCGTACGTTGGCAGGTGGTCGGCGACTGCGAAATTCGCACCCGCACCACCAAGATCTACCAGCTATAGGAAGGAGTGAATTTACTCCTTCCTTCAATACTTTTTCACCTCCCTCTTTCGGGGAGGTGACTTTTTTTGCCAAGAAATTTCAACTTTCCAAACACTGTTCCCCGACCCTTGTCTCTCTGGAAAAAGCCGTCATAATGACGTACGCTGACTGAAGTCCCGGCTTTGGCCGTGGCCATAACGCTCAATAAGACTATGAACAACGAAAGTGATCAGAGCCGATCGCAGACCAAGCCAGCCGAACCGGTCAATCGCAGCGACGAGCAGAGGCTGATCGCCGCGCTTTCTTATGTAGGGATCCTCTTCTTGGTCCCGCTGCTCTACTCGAAGAAGGACGAGGAAATCAAGTTTCACCTGCGGCAGGGGATCGTGCTGTTCGTGGCCGACGTGGTGGTGAGCTTCGTCGGCTGGATACCGATCGTCGGCTGGCTGCTGGTGATTCTCGCGCTGGTCGTCTCGATCTACGGATTCATCCAGGCCTGGCAGGGCGTCCGTTGGGAGATTCCCTTTCTCAGCAAGTACGCTCGACAGATAAAACTCTAACCGCGCCGTCCGTCTGGCGCCTAATTACGATGAACGATAAGGAATACCTCCACGCTATCGGCAGCCTTCACGAGAAGGTCGATTTCGCGTGGGGGTTACTTTGACCTCGATCGAGTCGCGACCGAGATAAAGTCGCTCGAATGGGAGACGCAGCAGCCGGACTTCTGGTCCGACAGCTCGCGGGCCCAGGACATCAGCCGCAAGCTGGCGGAACTTCAGGATTTCTACGGCCACTGGTTTGATTTGCGTCGGGAGGTGTCGGAGTTGGACGAGTTCGCTCGCTTGGCCGCCGAAGAGGACGATTCGGGAGCCGAACCGGAAATCGGTCGGTCGCTGCTGGACTTGCAGGCCAGGTTCGACCGGCTCGAGTTTTTGACGCTCATGGACGGGGAGTTCGACCTGCGCGACGCAATTGTCGCCATTCACGCCGGAGCCGGCGGGACCGACGCCCAGGATTGGGCCGAGATGCTTCTTAGGATGATGATGCGCTACGGCGAGCGGCACGGCTGGGAGGTCAAGACACTCGATCTGCACCGTGGCGGCGAGGCCGGCATCAAGAGCGCGACGATTTCGGTCTCCGGACGCTACGCATACGGTCATCTGAAGGCCGAGGCCGGAGTGCATCGGCTGGTCCGCCTGTCGCCCTTCAACTCCGACCAGCTCCGCCAGACGTCCTTCGTACTGGTCGAGGTACTGCCCGACTTGGGCGAGGCTCAGGAAGTCGAAATCGGACCCAAGGATTTGCGTATCGATACCTTTCTGGCCGGCGGTCACGGCGGTCAGGGCGTGCAGACCACCTACTCGGCCGTACGCATCACTCACTTGCCGACTGGCTTGGTGGTCTCCTGTCAGAACGAGCGTTCGCAGGTCCAGAACAGGGAGACGGCCATGCGCATCCTGAAGGCCCGGCTGCACGCACGCATGTTGGCCGAACATGAGGACGAAAAGAAAAAGCTGCGCGGCGAGTTCACCAGCGCCGAATGGGGGAACCAGATCCGGTCCTACGTCCTGCATCCCTACCAGCTGGTCAAGGATCATCGCACCAAGCACGAGACCGCGGATACGACTGCGGTCCTGGACGGCGATCTCGACCCGTTCGTCGAGGCTTACCTTCGGCACTCCAAGGGGAAGTCCGTCGCGTCTGACGACGGACCGGAAGACTAACCGAAATTTCGTATGCCCAAGACGATCATCGTTACCGGCGGTGCCGGATTCATCGGTTCGCATGTCGTGGACCGACTCGTCGGACGCGGCTACGTCGTCCACGCGGTCGACAACCTGTCTAGCGGCAATCGCGGCAATTTGCACCCGAAGGCCAGACTGCACGTGATGGACATCCGTTCCGACCGCCTTCCGACGCTGTTTCGCCGTCTGCATCCGGCGGCAGTGGTACATCTGGCGGCCCATATCGACCTGAGGGCGTCTTACCGGACGCCGCAGTTCGACGCCGACGTGAATCTGCTGGGCGGACTGAACGTCATCGAGGCCGCCGGAGCCGCCGGTGCGGAGCATCTGACTTTTGCCTCGTCCGCCGCAGTCTACGGTTACGTCCGCCGTCCGCCGGTCGCCGAGGACGCTCCCAAGTTTCCGTCCTCTCCCTATGGCATCGCCAAGCTGTCTTTTGAACATTACCTGGATTTCGCCCGCGAGAAGTACGGGCTCAAGGCGACTGCTTTGAGGTTCGCCAACGTCTACGGTCCGCGACAGACGATCGTCGGCGAGGCCGGGGCCGTGGCCGTATTCATCAACCGGCTGCTGAACGGCGAAGTCCCGACTGTCAACGGAACCGGTCGGCAGACGCGCGACTTCGTCTACGTCGGCGACGTGGCCGATGCCGTGGCCGCCAGCGTATCGCGTCAGGTGGACGGCACTTTCAACGTCAGTACCGGCAGACAAACTTCGATTAACGACCTGTACCGCAGCCTGGCTGTGGCTTTGGGTTCCGGCATCAGGCCGCAGCGCGGTCCGGCCAAGCCGGGCGACGACATGAATCTGGCCCTCGATTCGGCACTGGCCAAGAGAAAGCTGGGCTGGCGGGCCAAAGTCGACCTATCCGACGGCTTGGGTGCCACCGTTCGTTGGGCCCGACTGGCGGCTAGGTCCGGACGGCCGGTCAGGTAGTCTCGATACCCTTTTTCCGATGCGCATTCTGAAGGTAGACAAGTATCGGGTTACGAAACGGAAACTGGCCGAGGCCGTGGCCGTGCTTCGGGCTGGGGGAGTGGTGGTCCATCCGACCGAGAGCTCCTATGGTCTGGCGGTGGATCCGGCCAACCGTGAGGCGGTCCGTCGGCTGTTCGAGCTGAAGGGTCGGCCAGACGGCAAGCCGGTGCTGGTGGTGGCGGCGTCGGTCGGTCAGGCCGAGCGCAATGTCGTCATCCATCCGGTCCTGAAGAGACTGGTCCGGCGATGCTGGCCCGGACCGCTGACGGTAGTGGGCAATTCACGGCTTGTTTTTTGTCACGGCCTCGGCAAGTCGAGAAGCATTGCCGTCCGCGTTCCGGCTTCGGCCTGGCCCCGGGCACTGGCCGCTGGACTGGGCCGTCCGGTCACCTCCACCTCGGCCAATCGGAGCGACGATCCGCCGGCCTACTCGTTGGCGGCGGTACGTCGGTCCTTCGCCGCCTCCACGTTCCAGCCGGACCTGATGCTGGACGTCGGTCCGCTTCCTAGACGTCTGCCTTCCACTATCGTCCGTGAGCGCCGCGGTAGGGTAGAGGTGCTGCGATCTGGATCGATCGCAATTTTGTAGGGACACAAAAGAGACCATGAACGTGACTGAAATAAAACAGAGGTTGGAAAGGCTGGGGCTGCGTCCGACGCGGGACCGCGGTCAGAACTTCCTGCTGGACGAGAATGTGGTCGGCGACATCGTCGAGGCATCCGGTGTCGGCGAGGGCGACCGTATCCTGGAGATCGGTCCCGGACTCGGCATGCTGACCGAGGCGCTGCTGTCGCGCGGATCCCGAGTGCTGGCCGTGGAGCTGGACCGTGCCCTGGCCGGACTGCTTGTTGAGGAGGTCGCTTCCGACCGTCTGAAGCTGCTGGTCGGGGATTTCCTGACGCTGACCGATCGCGATCTGGCTGCTGGACTTGGCACCGATACCGGCGGCAACTTTAAGGTGGTGGCCAATCTCCCGTATTCGATAACCAGTGGGGCCCTAACCCGACTGCTGTCGATGAGCCCCCGGCCGTCCGGCCTGACGCTGATGGTCCAGCGCGAGGTGGCCGAACGCATCTGCGCCCGTCCGCCCAAGGTCGGCATCCTGACCGTGTTGGTCGGACTGCATGGCGAACCGCGGATCGTCAGAACGGTCAGTCCCGGTTCGTTCTGGCCGCAGCCTAAGGTCGAATCCGCCGTACTCCAGATTTATCTCAGGCCAACAGAAGACGTAAAGCGCAGGCTGTCCGGCCTCGCCGAGGAACAGCTCATGGGTATTGTTCGCTTGGGATTTTCGTCTCGGAGGAAGCAGCTGAAGAATACGCTCGCGAGTCGTTTTACGACCGAGCGTCTGTCCACATCCCTGTCCGAATCCGGCATCAGTCCGTCCGAGCGTCCCGAAAGATTGACTCTCGATATGTGGATCAGGCTCGCTGTCGCGCTTACGCGATAGCCGATTTTTCTGCTATCATATTTCGATAGACGGTGCCTTAAGTCGCGTGATATAATTTTTTCGGACATGACCGAGAACAGAACGCTCATGCCGCATCATAAACTCGGATTGGGCGTCATCGTCGCCATCGGTTTGACTACCCTGGTCTTCGGAGTTTTTCAGATGAGGAGATCCATCTTCGATCCGTTGGCTCGGAGCGGGGACCTTGACCTCAAGACGCCGGAACAGGTCGAAGAGGAAAGGGTCACCGCACTCAAGGCGGCCGACACCGACCAGGACGGACTCAACGACTATGATGAGCTGTACCTGTTTCGTACCAGCCCGTTCCTGACTGACTCCGACTCTGACGGTCTCAGCGATGGGGTTGAGGTGGCGCAGTCGAGCGATCCGAACTGTCCGGTCGGCCAGAACTGCCGTCAGGTTTCGACCAGCGTTCCTGTACCCGAGGTGTCCCAGACGAGTGGAACCGACGACTCATTGCCGCCCGAAATATCGCCGGACGAGGCTACCATACTTCAGGCCATGGAGCGTGTCTTCGGCGACCTGAACTCGCTGACGCCGGAAAAGATGAACGAACGGCTTCAGGCGCTGACTCCGGAGGAGCTGAGAACGTTCATGCTGGAGATCGGCGTGCCTCAGACCATGCTCGACCAGGCCGACGACGCCACCTTGAGGCAGCTGCTGGCGGACACGATGGTGGAGATGCCTGCCCCTGAGACGACCGTACCGGATACGGAACCGACGGAATAACGAAACGCCTATCAAAAAGATGAGGGAGGATCGCACAAGAACGGCTTTTGGGAAGATGGCGGCAACCTTCCTGCTTTTCGTTTTGGGGATCGGTCTGGCCCTTCCGTTTTTGCTTGCCCGGCCCAAGCCGGCCTATGCCTTTCCGACCGAGGATATCGTCACCGAAACTCAGACTACCGTCGTCAATGTCTTCAGTACGCTCAAGGACAATCTGGTCGAGGGTGCAGTCAGCGCACTCGTCAGCGGCGCCAGCTATTTCTTGTCCAAGATGGCCTACGAGCTGGCCGTCTCCCTTACGTCTGACTGTCCCGGTCAGAGCGTCTGTTGGGACAGCAGCAACCTGAAGGACGGGCTGAAGGACGCTTGGCAGGGCGCACTCGGTGAGGCAGTCGGTACCCTGTCCGAGGAGGGCGGCTTCAGCGAAATCGGCTTCAACCTGTGTGCTCCGTCAAATCCGCTTTCCTCGATGCGCATTCAGGTCGGACTGCTGGACGCCGCCGGTGCGGCTCCGGCCAAACCGCGCTGTTCCTTTCAGTCGATCCGCGACAACTGGAGCAGCCTTTCCGACCAGTTCACCTCAGGTGAGGCGTTGCAGGCGTTCATGCCGCAGTTCTCGCCCGGACAGTCCGGCCTGTCGGTCGCGCTCGGGGTCTTCGGCCATACCCAGAAGGTAGAGTCCGATGCCTTGGTCGAGTCAACGCTCAAGCGCATCACGCAGGCGGCGGCAGGCGGCGGCTTCTCTGACGTGGCCGATCCGGTCTCCGGCCGCATTCTCTCACCGAGTTCGGTGGTCAAGACAGGCTTTGAGCGGATGGAAAACGAGAAGGAGGAAGCGCCTCGCAAGGGTCAGGAGACGACAAGTGCCGGGCAGATCGCCAAGGGTGCAGTCCTGTCCGTAGTGATCAACACCGTCAAGACCTTCGTATCGACTTTCATCTCTCGGCTCTGGAACAAGTTCACTTCCGGACTCCTGTCGGCCGAGGAGACCATCTCGGCCCAGCCGGGCATCATTCTTTCTGAAGAGGGACTCTTCCGGCCGCCGGGACGCAAGACCTCGCGGGAAGTCCTGACCAGGCTGCTGACCCCTCCATCTAAGGAAGTCGGAGAGGTCGATCCGCTGCTGAACTTCACGATCTGTCCTCCGACCGGACGTCTGCCCGACAACTGCGTCATGGATTCCCAGTTCGCGAACGCCGTCAGGATCGCCGGAGCCACGCCGTTTACGGTTCGGCAGGCCATCGACGAAGGCTACCTTCATGGCGATTGGTCGCTCGTACCGGCCAGCGATTCGCGCGATCAGGATCCGTTCTGCTATGCAACCGGCTACTGCGAGAGCAACCTCAAGCGTCTGCGTTCGGTTAGGGTCCTGCCGCTCGGTTGGGAGATCGCCGCCTCGCAGTCGCACGGTTCATATTCCAACTTCACCCTGCAGGACGCGGTAGAGTCATTTCATGACTGCAATGCCGAAGGCGAACGCGATAGCCGTCATCCGTTCTGTAACCTGATCAATCCGGAGTGGGTGCTGAAGGTGCCGCCGGCCCAATGCCGAATCCAGGCTTTCGGTTCGAGCCTGCTGTCGCCGGAGATACCGCGGCGTCTGGAGGAGTGCGTAGACTATCGGACCTGCCTTAAGCAGGACGACTTCGGCAACTGCGTCGGCGGCTGGGGCTATTGCGTCCGCGACCGCAACGCCTGGCGCTTCAACGGCGACCAGTGTCCGGCCCAGTTCAACACCTGTCGGACACTGAATCCGGCCAAGGGCGGCATTCCGGTCAGCTACCTGATGAATACGGTCGACTTCGGCGTCTGTAACGCCGACAACGTCGGCTGCCAGAGCTACGCCACGGATTTGAATATGATCTCCTGTCACATGACGGTTCCCTGCGAAGGTGAGGGGGGTGTCGCCTGCGGCGTCGGCTGCACGATTGATGACGGGGAGGATTCCTGCAACGGGTCAATCGGGGTCTCCTGCTCGTCTTTTTCGCCATGCGACAGGGAGGATGGCTGTCTCGTCGGTTGCGAGGTGGCCAACGGACAGGTCAGCTGTTCGTCGGTCGCCGGCCTGCCGAAGGACAAGTCGGACGACTGGTTGGTGCAGCCGGCCCGGTTTTTCAACGACAAGGTCGAGAGTTGCGATGTGCGCGACGTCGGCTGTACGTCACTCATAAAGTTGGCGCCGGGCGAGTCGCTCAACATGATGAGCAACAGCGGCTTCGAGAGCCAGGACGACGTTGACCGCGACGGGCAGTCCGACCGTCCGACCGGCTGGCTTATGCCGACCGGGTCGGTGCCGGACGATAGGACCGGTTTTGTGCTCAGCAATGAAGATCTGGTTCCGCTGGGCAGGAACGCCGTCCTGCTGGCTCCCGACGTCGGCGGGGTCGGAACCTGCAATTTGGCGGTAGGAAGAATTTGCGATGACGTGGGCGGCTGCGTCTGTATTTCGGACAGCGAGTTCACCTGTCTCGTCCAGAACGGAGACATTAGCTGTAACTACGGCGGTAAGCTGGTCCATGACTTTTTGTCCGTACGTCCGGGTCAGCTCAATACCGTATCCGGGGTTTTCGTCTCGTCCGAGGAGGGGCGGTCGGCCAGCGGTCAGATCGTAGTGAGGTTCTATGATGAGGCCGGAGAGCGCGTCAATCCGGGCAGGGACGTTCCGGCGATTTCGACTTTCAGCCATTACATTCAGGAATACGATTCGTCGGTCGGTGGAACTGACCCGTGTCGGATAGTGGGTGGCGACGGCAATGGGGAACTGCTGCTGAATTTCGTCGCTCCGGAAAACGTCAACGAGATTCGCGCCGCCTGTTCTTTCTATGTGAAAGACAGCAGGATAACTCAAGCCATAGTTGAGTATAGGGGAAGTGGCTTGCCCGGCGGCGGCAACGTCTATCTGGACGCGGTGCAGTTCGAGGAAGGTCCGTTGACGCCATACCATGAGGGCTACTCTTCCAGGCAGGTCCTGAGCGTCAAGCTGGCGCCCGCCTATCTGGAGTGCACCGGCGAACCGAACGACCGGCCGGAATGCGACTCGTTCGCCCGGGTCTGCCGCGAGAACGAGATCGGCTGCGAGCGGTTCACTCCCACGAACGGCGATCCGTCCATTCCGGGCATCGTCTCGGACCAGGACTACTGTCCGGCCGAATGCTCCGGCTATGACATGTTCTTCCAGGAGGAGACTGACTTCGAGGCGCAGCCGGACGAAGCGGACAATTTCATTCCGGCTACGGCCCAGCAGTGTTCGGCTATTGACGTAGGCTGTACGTCCTTCACGAATTTGGAGAATGAGCAGGTCGAGCACTTCTCGCGGCTGAGGATATGTTCCAGTCCTGATGATAGGGACGTCGAGACTTTCTATACTTGGGAGGGGTCGGACCTGACCGGCTATCAGCTGCGTTCCTGGTCGCTGAAGAATACGGCCCTGGATGCTCCGCAGGGTTTCGGTGTCGACTTGGGTCCGGGTCCTATAGCAGAAGAGAACAAGATGACCGATATCTGCCTCGACGGCAGCTGCGGGAAGGCACCCTGCGTTCGGCTGGATCCGGGAAACTCGAATCGCTGCATAGACAACCCCGTGGCTATAGGGGATCGGTCCGGCTTCTGTTCCCAGGAGGACATCGCCAACGGCGACTACGACTGCCGTGAGTTCTACGACAGCGGAGGCAGCCGGCATTATCGCCGTTTCTCGTCGACCATCATCGCCTCGGCCGACTGCAGCCGTTATCGACTGGCCGGGCGCACCGAAGAAGACTGCCTCAAGTGGAACGGGGATTACGATCGGGCGCGCGGCGAGTGCATCTATCGTGCCTCGGCCAGCTGGAGCTGGACCTGTTCGGCTGCAGCCGCCGGCTGCCGGTCCTATCGCGGAAACGCGGCCACCAACGTGCAGACCGTATTTGTCGATGATTTCGAGTCGGAGATAGCCGAACGCTGGAGTTCCCTCGGTCGGATCGGCTTCGAGCAGTCATCCGAGTCGATCGTGGTCGGCGGCCATTCGCTGCGCCTGCAGGGAGGGTCGGCCACCCGCAAGGTAGGAGGTTCGGTCTCGTCCGGCAACCTGTTCTCGGTGTCCTTCTGGGCAAGGGGGAACGGTTCGGTGACCGCTTCAATGGTTCAGGTCACCAGCGGAACCTGCTCGATAGAGACCGACGGTGAAGTATTAGACTGCCGATCCGTCGGCGGCTGTCCCTGCAACGACAGTTTCGGACATGCCTGCGTAATCGCCTCCGGTGAGAGTAGCTGCGAGATCAGCCCTGTCGACATGGCCGAACTGGCCATCGAAGGGGATAGGGAAGTGGAGATAACGAACGATTGGCGGCGGTATGAGGTCGGTCCGATCAGGTTGAACACCTTTTCTCCCGTACCCGGCACTGAGGAGGCCCTAAGGCTCTCGAATTCGGGTGGAGGCGGCGCACCGGATGTCTTTCTGGACAACGTGATCTTCACCCGCGTTCGGGACAACATCAGCGTGGTCAGGGATTCCTGGAGGACGCCGGACTCGTGCGACCGGACCTACAACGGAGTCTATTCTCCGCTCGAGATGTTGGGCTGCCGCGAGTACCGCACCAGCCAGCCGTCGATCGTCCACCTGAGGTCGATCAGCAACCTCTGTCGTGACGTGTCGGTCGGATGTTCTGCCTACTCCGACACCCAGAACACGCCGGACAGCTTCGGGCCGCGGACCTACGGCGCGGTCTGCAGGATGCCGGACGGCCCTGATCCTGATGCGTTGCCGGATACCTGCAGCACGTCACCCAACTGCCCCTGCGACTATAGGGTTTCCAGTCCGGTTGACGTCGTCGGCGTTGGACGCTCCAAGGTCCTCAAGGACGTATGCCGCGTGCCGGCCGGCGAAACCGAGTGTCGGTTCGTTCTGGACGGTATCGACGTTTCTGGCGAATCGGCCGAGTATCCGGACCGGTTCGTGCTGCCCGGCGATGAGCGTGTGCATTTGGTGGTCAGGGCCAAGGATGCCTGCTCCAGCACGGCCGTCGGATGCCGCAACTTGGGCATGCCGACGATCGACTTCGAACGGCAGTGCTCCCTGCTCGATGATGACGGGAAGGCATACGCCTGTCCCGACAGCGACGGATGTTCCTGTCCGAGAGGGTCGGACGAGGACACCATGGACTGTTTGGTGCCCAACGGCCGCAAGTCCTGCTATGTGGCGCTGGACGAGGGCGTTATCTCCGGCTGGAAGGCGACCGTAGTCAAGGTTAATCCGTCCAATTACGACCAGACGCTCTGTCAGGCCGATGCCGTCGGCTGTCAGGCGTTCAAGGCGTCGGACGGGGTCTACTACCTGAAGCATCCCGGAAATCAGGTCTGCGAGTTCAAGACCAACATCCAGGTTGACGGTCGGGTGACGAGCGGCTGGTTCCGGAAGTCCTCCTCGGGCAGCGTCTTTCCGTGCTACGAGGACCTGCTGGTAGAAGGCGCGACCTTCGGCATCTATCGCAACCGCGATACGACCTACACCGGATGGGTCGGCGCCTGCTCGGCCGAATACGACCGCTGCGAGGAGTTTCAGGACCCGAACGACCCCCTGCCCAACGGTTCGTCTCGCGCCTACTACTATCTCGACAACAACAAGCTGGATCGGGCGAGCTGCGGCGGACAGGTCAGCCTGAGTCGCGGCTGCGTCCTGCTGAACCAGACCAGTAAGACCAAGACTGACTACTCCTCGGCAGCGACCTACTTCCGCAGCGAGCGCGAGGCGGGCGGCGGTCCGGTCTCTCCGGTCAGCTGTCAGGCCGGCAGCGGCGGATCTTCCAGCCAGAACTGCACCAACCGCTGCCTTGCGGTCACCCATTTCTGTGCGGGTACGAGTACCGAATGCGAGGTCGATGCCGACTGCGCCGACGATGCGGTCTGCGGTAGCTATGAACGCTGGGGAAACGGCTGCCTGGAGGACAGCGACTGCGATATCGGACTCGGTGAGTCGTGCATTCTGGTGGAATCCGGCTCCTCTCAGTTCGGGAACGACACCAACACGGTGCTGAAGGTCAGGCAGGATCGGGAGTGCGCCGAATGGCTCGAATGCGACCAGTACTCGCTGCCGATCTACGATTCGGTCAAGGGCCGCTGGACCGCCCGCTGCGCCGGCATCGACACCTGCCAGAACAACATGCGGATCGGCGACAACTACGTCTGCACCGACTTCAAGGAAGTGCCGAAGGAGATACTGACCGCCGACGAGTACGCCAGCCGTGACACTTCCTGGCGTGGATTGGAGTATTCCGGCTACAGCATCATCGACCGCTACCCGCCCCAGTTCATGCGGGCCTACAAGATAATCACCGGACAGTGTCTGGAAGGCAGTTCGGAAGTTCGACAGACCGGTGACGGCTCCATCGTCGTCTGCCGCAGCGTCGACCAGTGCCACGAGGCGTGCGCCAGCGGCGAGGCGGACTGTGATGCCACCGAAGTGCGCTGCAGCGCACCCTTGGCCGGAATCTGCATCAGCGGTGATCTGGTCGGACATTCCTGCAACGACGATTCGCACTGTACGAAGGACAGGCATTTCGGCCAGTGCTCGCTGTCCGAGTTCGATACGGTCCGATTCGGCATTCAGCTGAGCTTCTGCCGCCAGGGCGATAATATCGGGGAGAGATGCGCCAGCGACAAGGACTGCTACGATGCAGGGGAAGTGGTCGTCGGTTCGAAGGCCTGCTCCTTGAGCTGCACCCAGGATGAGGTCACCCCCGACGGCAGGGACGGCTGTCCGTCCGACGGTTACGGGATTCCCTGCACTGGGGTCAGCTGTCCGACATCGCACGGTACCTGCATGGAGAACAGCTGCGTCTACGACTACCGCGGCGGACCGCTCAGGACCGACGGTTGGGACAATGCCCTTTCCTGCCGCGCCTATCCGGAGGCCGACTCGCCCTATCCGCAGGACGTGCTGAACGTCGACGGCGAGCAGGTCAAGTCGCTCGAGGATTACGGGGCCACTCCGGGCTACGATGCGAACGGCAATCCGGTCCAGAAGCAGGCCCAGTTCCGCGGAGCCAACGTCTGCTATGAGGGAAATTCCTGCGAGTGTTCCTACAGCCGTGTGGGCTACGGTTCGGGCAACAGCAAAGTCAGATTTCAGTCGCCCGACCGGTCGATCAGGTATCGGGACGTTCCCGGTGTCGGGTCCGTCGGCGACTTCAAGACCGGTTCGCCGGCGCCGGGCGTCTGCGTGAACGGCCCCTATGACGGCCGCAGCTGCGTGCCGGGAGAGACCGAACAGTGCGGACCGGCCAACGAGGGCGGTGCCTGTCTGTCGGTCAGCTCCTATACCGTGGCCATGGGCTGGCCGGGCTTCTGCGTCGACCGGAACGAGACTAGGGCGCTCTTCGGCAGCGACGACAAGCTTGGCTGCAACCTATGGCTGCCCTTGGACGTGATTCCCGGACTTTTCGACTCCTACAGCTATCATCCCGAGGCCGGATTTCAGTCGTCGGTGAAGAACTTGATGTATTGTGCCGCTTCCGAGGGATCGGCTTACAGGAGCTGTTCGAATGATATTAATAAATCCTGTGTTAATGATGCCGAATGCGCCCCTGGAACTTGTGTACTTAGGTATATAAGGCATTTGAGAGGGGCAGAAAGAGCAGATGGGGGAGATATTGGTGGGGACCATGCTGTTGATCCTCCCGACATTCCCATAGACCATAACTTGTTTCAATATACTGATGTAGGGAGAGAAAGTTGTAACGAAGGACGAAGAGGAGACTGTAATACCTTCGTTTGTGACCAGACTTATCTACCTCACTTACCTGGAGTAACGTCACTCCCTTGCAATGAACCCTTCTCTATAGACCAACCCCTTGATGCTTTGGCCGGCATAGCAGTTACGTTTATGAATAGGGGTACTATTTGGATGACTCCGGACAACGGTTGGGGGTTTGCACTTCACTGGAGTGGCGAAGAAGACTATATGGCTGGTGGTAATTTGCAAGAATATGATTATGAAGGCCATAAATATATTAAAAATCAGGCCCTCGAAGATGAAACGGGCGGTTTGGACTGTCTCGATTGGCTAGAGACTCGCGACAGTAACGGAGTCGATTCTCCCTGTCGAAATTCCACTTATAATCTTTCAAAGCAAAATTGTATTGCCGCTCGCGCCATTGAAGTGGATGATGGGGTCTTCAAAAAGACGGTTATCGAAACGGTGCTTTGCCACGGTGCAAGTACTCTTTATCATTGGGTTCCGGTAAAGTTAGTCGACGCCTACCTTCGTGAGAGCTGCCTGGAGATCGAGGTGGTCAACGACCAGAACCAGTATCCGCCGAACGTGGCCTGGACCGATCGGCTTTATGACCTGCGCAATGGGCGCTCCGTTACGGCATTATGGGACCGTCTCGCCGGTCTCGCGGAGCATTACTCTGTCGGTCCTCCGGCTCTGCAGGGCCTATACGCTATGGGTTTGGACCATACGCCGTTGGGGGCGATAGTTCCGCAGTTCGATCCGGAGAGTGACTCTTTTGCCCAGCCGATTCCGCTAGTGCGGTCGGAGGAGGGCGATGACACTGCCGGCAGTCCGTATACGAGGGTAGTTCAGGACGATACGGCCCAGACAGTCGTATTCCAGGCCCCTGACCTGTTTTTCGGCCGTGACATCGCAGCCGGACTGACTTTCTCCTGCGGTAATGGTTTGTCTGATGGTGTTCTATTAGAACGAGAATGCATTACCCCTCAGGGTTTATCTATCTCCCTGAGGATTAAGAATAATTGGTTCTCGGCAGCGGACCACTGGAATCTTACCCATAGTGGACAGGATAAAATAAAAGAGTTGTTCGCTTATGAGTATTTTGAGTACAACTGGAGCAGCGGAGCTTCCTATCTTTCAAGTGGACCTTTTGACCATCGTATAGAAGAGCTTGTCGCCGATACCGATTTCGTCGACCACCAGCCGCCGCGGATCGTACCGGCCGATACCGAGTCCGAGAGCTGCATCGATGACGGTCGGGTCTGTCCCGAGATGGACGGCGTCGACGGGATCACAGTCGACGGCCATCAGGACGACATCTGCTACGAGGGCGGCTACGCCACCAACGTCGAGCTGGCCTACTACGTCTATGCGGACAGCAACCATATGCCGATCCGTCGCCATGTCGTCGACTACGGCGACGGTACGAAGCCCCTGAGGATGGACGGTGCCTTCAAGAATCGGCGTGGTTTGGACTCGAGCGGCCAGCAGGTCTGCGGCAGCGACAGCTCGGATTGGGGCCTGAACTCAGATGCCTGCGACCCCAACTACATGAGCTTCAAGAAGACTTACGTCTGCAATGAGGCCACGGTCGCCTCGCTCGACAAGTGTGCTTGGTACGCCGACGGAGATCACTATCCGTGCGTCGACAGCGCCGGCTGCTGCATCTTTAGGCCGCGGGTCCAGGCTTTGGACAATTGGGGCATCTGTAACGGTGTCTGTAATGACTCCGTCGAGGACGAAGTCGTTGGCGACCTGTGCTTCAATTCCGTCGCTCAAAATTTCCTGGCGGAAAGCAGGGAGGAGTTCGACGATGTCAACGAGTGCTTCATTCTGGAGAATGACGACCAGACCTATGGTTATTCGGACACTCGTCGGCCGTACACTGCATATCAGGGTGAGATTAGGGTCTGTCCGGGAGGCTGCTCAGGAGGCAAGAGCAAGTCGGTTATATACGATGTCGACGATTCTGGTGCTGCTCCCTCTTAATTTGTCATCCCGGAAATCGCAACCCTCCTTAGTTTGTCATCCCGGAAGGCCGAGCGGAGCGAGGTCTATCCGGGATCCAGAATTCGATCCGATCTTTCTGCTCCTGGGTTCCGGGTCAAGCCCGGGACGACAATGTTCTTTTGTTATCCCGGAATCGCGAGCGCAGCGAGCGATATCCGGGATCCACGATCCGATCCCCGCCACTTGCCGAGGTCGAGCCGCAGGAGAGGCCTGAACTGCTTCAGGCCGAGACGTCGAGACCGGCGAGGCGATGTCCGCAGACCGAGGGCCGCCGAGCCGC
>MNWN01000045.1:0-16220 GCA_001872545.1 Parcubacteria group bacterium CG1_02_58_44 | reverse complement strand
GGCGCGGCGTGCCGCCGCTCCGCCGGGCGGAGCGCGACGCGAGAGGGGCGCGAAAGCGCACCGTTCGAGCATCGGGGTGCGGCGCGACCCAGCGAGGCCGGCGAACGCAGGCCGCGGCGGCCGCTCTCTTTCCCCGGTTTCTCTGGCGGGACAGAGAAACCGGGCCGGGGGTCCCGGGGGACTGGAAGTCCCCCGGGTTGAAGAAAGGGGTCCGGGGAAACTCTCTTTCCCCGGTTTCTCTGGCGGGACAGAGAAACCGGGCCGGGGGTCCCGGGGGACTGGAAGTCCCCCGGGTTGAAGAAAGGGGTCCGGGGAAATGGGATTTCCCCGGTTAAAGAAGATGAGGCGCGAGCCCCGTCCCCCCGCGGAGCGGTGCCTGGGGTCTGGGGGAGAGGATCTTCCCCAGTTGAAGAAAACATTCCGGGTCCCGGATCAAGTCCAGGACGACATTAGGTGAAAGAAACATCCTAGGTCCCGACCCAGGATAACCACCCAAAGCGGAAGGTCTGGACAAGCGGAACATTCCTCCGGATCAGAGAATCCAATTTTAGCCTTAACTCTTGCCAAGACCACTGATTTATGGTATTGCTTATGTCAAGTGGACTTTATAGAGCTAGGAAAACCTTCCTAGTTTAGGGAGGCAGAGTTCCTTGACAAAAAGACAGGTCGAATAGATCCGGACCTGCTTCCGCCCTCCGGCGGGACGAACTCGGATCCACGCTCCCCGCGGCGTTTGTTGCGGGTCCATGGCTGGGTTACAGGCCAAGGCAAAAGACGGGGCCGCACAGAAAGGTGTGCGGCTCGAGGAGGACAAGATGAAACGCTTTATCATTTTGGCCGCCATCCTGCTGGCGGCACTGGTGGCGGCTCCGGCCTGCGACGATTCGCCGGTCGACGGCGATACGGACGCGGATGTCGATGTCGGTGAGGACACCGACCATGACGGCGTCCCGGACGACATCGACAACTGTCCGGACGTGCCCAATTCGGACCAGACCGACGCCGACGGCGACCAGCTCGGCAACAAGTGTGACGACGACCTGGACGGGGACGGCTATGACAACGACACCGACAACTGCCCCGAAATCTCCAACCCCGCTCAGACCGACTCAGACGGCGACGGGGTGGGCGACCTGTGCCAGGGCAACACCCCGGGCTGCATCCCCGGACCGCTTCGGATACGGATAGAGGACGACGGGGGTGAGAACATGGCTATCGTCTTCATGTTCAATCCACGGTATATCGGGGATGCAATATGCGCCGGTGTATGTGGATTTGCAGGAGTCCGTGACGCGTTGATCGTCACAGACACAGACAGTGATGGCTGGCTCGATTTCGAGTACCGGGTCAGGCCGGAGGACCTGGAAGAAGATACGAGGTTCATGTTGGCATATAAGGCAGCGGAAGATTGTCGCGCCTTGTCTTGCGACACGGGTGACTGGACCATGGGGTATGGCGATCCGGTTACGGATGGGACCATGTGCGAGGTGGATCTCAGCTTCGTTTGTTGTAGCGCAAGCGATTTGAACTACTGTTTGCTCATCGCTGCAGTAGTCGATGGTCAAATCGTCGGCGGCAACATGTGATCCCGCCCCACCTTCGATCTCAAATGGGGCATGGTCTCAAACCATCGCCCCTTCTTTTTTATCCGGCTGCTAAATTACTTTTCGTCTGCTGCGACATGTTTTGCCGAGCCAGCCGCAGCATTCGTCCGTTTAACGGACGCTAGTGTCAGGAGACCGCACCTCTACGCTTTATCCGTTCCCTCAAAACGTGGTATCTTTCTACAGTAGTAAATCCGTCGGATTCGTCCGCGATTTTCGGTCCACGACACCGCAAGTCAACAGCATGGAGGAAACCCATCAGGAAACGTCGGCGATGCAGGCCACCCTACCCCCGAAACTGTTGGGTCGAGGCGGCTTTTTTGGTCGTAAGGCCTGGTTGGGGGTTGTCCTGGTCGCCGTGGTGGGAGTGCTGCTGCTGCCGGGCGGCGTCGACGCCACGACCTTTCAGGGTCAGGTGATTCAGATGGTCGGTCAGCTGTTCAGCGTCCTGGTCAGTCTGGTCGGTCAGCTGCTCCTGCTTATGGTCGGCATGCTGATCACCGTCTCGCAGTACAACCACTTCGTGGACTCGACCGCCGTGGCGACCGGTTGGGTCATCACCCGCGACATCGCCAACATGTTCTTCATCGTGGTTCTGCTGCTGATCGCCTTCGGCACGATCCTCGGCTTTCAGAGCTATCACTATTCCAGCACCCTGCCGCGTCTCGTGATCATGGCCGTGGTGATCAACTTCTCGCGCACCATCTGCGGACTGATCATCGACTTCTCGCAGGTCATCATGCTGACCTTCGTCAACGGGTTCAAGGAGGCGGCCGCCGGCAACTTCATCAATGCCTTCGGGCTGGGGCCGCTCCTGCAGGTCGACTCCAACAGCGACCCTGACGCCCAGGAGGATCTGCTCTGGGGCGTGACTCTCTCGCTGATGCTGGCCTTTCTGCTGGTCACGATCGCGGCCGGCGTGGTGGTGATCATAATTTCCGTTCTGGTCGTGCGCATCGTCTACCTCTGGCTGCTGGTCGTGATGTCACCCCTGGCCTTTATGGCCAGTGCCGTTCCGGTCCAAACGGTAAAAGGCTTTTACAGCCAATGGTGGGAGAAGTTCAACAAGCAGGTGGCGGTCGGGCCGCTGCTGGCGTTCTTTCTCTGGCTGGCGCTCATCAGCGTCAACGATGCCGGCAGTCAGGTTTTTTCTGGGGCGGTCGACAGGGGGGAGAGTCTGGGCGGAGCGGTGGCGACATCGTTTACCGACAATAACGTAGCCGACACGCTGCAGAAGTTCATCATCGCCATCGGCATGCTGCTGGTCGGCGTCAGCATGGCCCAGAGTATGAGCGGCGGAGCGGTCGGATTCGGGCAGAAGGCCCTGAAGGGGGCCGGCAAGTTTGCTCTCGGCGCGACCAAATGGGCCTCGCGTGGGGCCTATAAGGTGTCTGGCGCGGACCGAGCGGTCGACCGCGCTAAGGAACGCGGCTTTACCGCATTGGGAGTGCTGCCTGGTGGCAGCTATTTCAGGAACAAGGCCGCCCTGCAGCGCAAGAACATCGCCCAGAAATCCGCGGCCGACACCGAAGCGGTAGGCTACATGACTCCGGCAGAGCTGAAGCGGGAAATGAGAAAGCCGGCTCTTTCCAACAAAGCCCGGGCCCAGAAGAAGGCCGCTTACTTGGATTACATCAAACGTGCCGGGGATCCTAACTCGGAAGTAGAGAAGATCACCGATCCCGTGGTGTTTCACAAGATGCGCAAGGAGGCCGAACGTTTGGGGGCTGCGACTCACGATCCTAGCATGAAGAAGGCGTTTGACGACTACTCCTATAAGCATATAGGGGTCATGGTCGATCCAGCTGCTTCGGGTGAGGAGAGAAAGAAGCAGATCGACAGGTTCAACGGTAAGTGCAAGAACATGTCAGCCGTCGGCCTGCGGGAAGCTGGTGATGACGAGCTGACGTCACAGGCCCTGATGCAGATGAGGGCTGGACTGCTGAACGACGAGTTTGACGGCATGAGCGCAGGCAAGGCAGAGGCCATGCTGAAAGGATTGGGCATGAGCGATGAGCAAAAAGAGGAGTTTAAAAAGTTTGACATGCTCGCTCCGGAAGGAAAGAGTGGTCGTTTGGACATGATCAAGAAGCAGCAGGAAGAGCTGAAAGGGAAAAAAGAGAATTTCGAGTACCTGTCCGATGCCGAAAAGAGCGGGCGTCTTTTCAGAGTTCAGAAGCATAACGGCAAAGACTTGAGATCAGCGGATGTGGATGGAATAAAGGCAGCAGGTCTGGGAAATATTGCCGCTATGGATCCGGCCCTGTTTAAGGATGGTGAGTTGGCTCATGGCGTAGGTCAGGCCTACTCGGACGAGGAAATCAAGCGTCTGCCGAAGGAGATCGGCGATGAGGTCCGTAAGGCAATGCTGACTCTCGGACAGGAGGACAGGTATCTGGCCGCCGGCGGAGATATTAAGGCCGTCATTCCCGGAATGGACGGTGCTGGAGCGGTTGCCGATCAGTCCGAACGCGACCGTCTTGGACGGTGGATGGCGAGGGGAGAGGCTGCGGATCGCGTCGGTCAGCTCTCTCCTGGCATGTTGATGCACAACGGCGGAATTAATGACGTAGCCATTGCTGCAGCCCAGCAGATGGATGTCGGCCAGATGCGCAAACTGGTCGAGAGCGGGAATCGGGCCCAAGCAGCGGCTATGATGGAGGCAATGGTCAAAATTTTTTCGGAGCAAAACGTTAAGTCTGGTAGTCCACTTGAGGCTGCCCAGAAAAATGCGAAAGTAATCGTGGAAGAGGCACGAGAGGGCGGAGTTCTGCATGCCGGGCTAGGAGACATGAGGTTTGCCAATCGGGCAAAGAAAGCGGTCGCTGCCAAGTATGATGGGGCTGTCGATAAGATGGCGGCAGCTGCGGATGTAGTTTTGGATCCAGATACGGAAGCAATTAAGGCCGCCGTCAAAAAGGCTGGCGCTGACATCAGGGGTGCTGGAGTGAAAGCTAAGGATACGTTCGAACGGATAGGAGTGGATGCAGAAGCTGCCGGCAGACTTCGTGCTAGGTCCATAAGGAGTCGTCTCGGAGCGGCCAGACGTAGGCTCTTCTAATCGCGGACTATGGCTAATGATTCAGACAAGTCGAGGATCGGAACGAACGATGGACGGAAGCCCGCGCTCGCTTCGGTCGCATCGAAAGTTTCAGCTGTACCGATTCAGCCAGTCGAGACGAATACCGCACTCGAGCCGGACGAAGAAGGTGGATTTACCTTTTTTGAGATGCTTTCGACCCTACCTGAGCCAGTTCAGAACTATCTGTTGTCGGCCGAATTGGATAAGGTCAGGATCGGCATCTTTGATCGGCTCAAACTGTCGCTCGACGACCGTGATATTGCCCTCTACACCGAACTTGAGGTTTTTTTTGGAGACGTCAATCTGGCCGATTACCCTGACGAGCTCTGGACCAACCTGCCGTGGGAGGATAAGGACAAGGCACGGGCCCAGGAGTTGGCCCGCGAGACAGTCGGTCGGATCTTTCTGCCGGCTCGGACCTTCCTGGGTGGTGTGGCCGAACTGCTGGAGTCGGTCGGCGGTCAGGTAGGGGATTACCCGACCAATCAGATCGAGTCGCGAGTAGTGACTTATGGTCAGGCGGCTCAGGAGATCGCTGCCGAGGCTGACCTTCCAGACTTCAATGAGGCGTCCCTTCGTCGTCTGCAGGGGATCATCGAATCTCGACTGCGTGGGGTGCGCAGCGATGCCGATACCGTCGTCATGCTGACCAAGCCGTCCAAGACCGGCGGGCTGGAAATGTCGGCCGAAGATGCCGATTGGATCGTGGCCTTGACCGTCAAGGAGATGAAGTGGACCAACTTCGTCGATCAGTTGCCGAACACTGCGGCAGATGCCAAGACCGAGGACCTGGCTGCCGAACTGAAGTATCCGCCGGAGGAGATCAGACGGCTTCTGGCCGGCACGGCGGAGGAGCAGAAGACCCTGGCTTTGGCCGCCGAACATTTGGACCAGTTCATCAAGGGCAATGACGGGCAGCTGAAGGAGAGACTGCATGACATCGTTTACGATCTGGTCGACGGTCGGGTGGAGACGTGGGACGTGGTGGCGGCGCTCATGCTGCTGACCAAACGAGGCCTGCTGCTCGAGACGTTGGCCAAGGACCTGCGTTTCGGTCAGGCTGTCCGTTCCTTCTCTGAGGAGAAGGGTCGCGACCGGCAGTTTGTTGAGGCCTTCAGGCTGCAGCCGAGCGGGCCACAGGCCGTCAACGTCTTCCTTCAGCTGGTTCTGTGCGGAGTGGCCGGACTGTCCGACGGGGACGCCGCCCGCTACGGACTGCGGATCACCAACATGCTGAAGAAGGCCGGGCAGTCGCAGTATTCCGGTCTGGTTGCCTTCGACTTGGATGAGGGGGAGTTCGTCTGGACCGAACCGATGGACTAGTCGGCGACCGTCTGTGGTTCGTCCCCGGCAGAGTTCGGGGCCGGTCTTCATATGGCCGACGACCTGATTGATTCCGTCCTCGACGACGGACTAGATGACGACATACCCGTCATGTTGGGCGGGCAGAGGCGGCTCATGAAGAGCGGCCATCTTGTCGTTGACGGCAAGAACGGGACTGTCGCCGGACCGGTCCAGTCAGAACCGGCGAAGGCAAGTTGGGAGAAGCCGTCATCCATTACATCGGCTCCAGTTGTTCCGATTACTCCGGTTGTTCCACCACCGCCACCACCACCGAGTTCCGCGTTTTCTACGACAGCCTTTGAGGTTCAGAAGGTCTCCAAGCCGTTCATGCCAGCCGGCAAGCCGATGATCTCGCCGTCGGACCGGACTGAGCCGGTTCGGGTTTCCAAGCCGACGGTGGTGTCGATTCCACCCAAGCAGACTTTGTCCGCCGAGCCTTCTCAGCCGCCTTCGGCCACTGCCGTTAGACCGATTTCACCGCCGCCTCCGCCGGCACCGCCATTGACGTCGTCGAAGCCGCCGGCACCTCCAACTCCACCGCCGATCACTCCGTCATCTGCATCGCCTAAGCCGGTCCGTCCGTCCGTACTGCAGCCGCCGAAGCCGGTCCGTACGATTGCCAAACCATTACCGTCGGCCCGTCCAAAGCCGAAGTCCGAACCAAAGCCGCCGCCTATCAAGGAAAAGGATCCGCTGGTTCAGTATCAGGAGGACCTGAAGGAGGTCAAGGCGATCGCGGAGCGGGGACTGCCCGACGGTTCGGTAGAGGCCGACACGGTCGACAGGATCATCGTCAGTCTGCCGTCCGACATCGAGCGGGCCAGCGGCTACGGTTTCGTCGACGAAGCGATGAGACAGCGGTTCGTGCTGGCGGCCGAGGCCTTCTTCAAGGATTTGCGCGACGATTTGGAGACCGAGTCTAAGTTTTCCATGCCGACCGGAAGCGGCGGTCTGGGCATGACCGATGCGCAGGCGAAGAACTCGGTCAGGCTGCTGGTCGAGAGGCGGAACGATTTTCTGGTGGCTCAGAGGTCCAAGGCCGAACGGGAGAAGCGGCAGTTCGTGGCCGGCCAGGTGGATCGGCAGCTCAAGACACAGGAGAGACAGGCGGCGACCGAACGTTCGGAGCTGGACAGGCGTTTCGTCAAGCTGACCGGACAGGAAACGACACCTAAGCCGCAGGTCGAGTCCCAACCGAAGCCAGAACCGACAGTCGTACCGTCGTCGACACAGTCGATCGATACCCGTCCGGCCGGAACCCCCAAGGTGATTCGGGTGGTTTCCGGGCCTGCCTCCGACCGGAAGACCGCCGGATCGAGCGAGGCCAGCCGTCGGGGCGATGCCGCCGTAGCCGAGACTTTTCGTGACCTGTTCGGGGACAGTCAGAAGGCACCGGAGGCCGTGAAGGTACCGCCACCGGTCAACCTGCCGCTGGCCGAGGGGGAGACTCCGATCGGCACTTCCCCGGCCGTCGCCGTGGAAGCCATGTCCGGACCGACCGTCGTCGAGAGCGGGACGACTCAGTCTGCAGTTCAGTCCTCGAAACCGAAAGTCGTCGTCAGTCCTGGGACGTCTCTGCCTTCTTTGCGGTACGTTGCCGAATCCGCGTCCGGATCGCCTAGATCTTCGGCACCGCCGCTGCCCGGCCTTCAGCCCAAGCCGACGGTTTCGGACGTAATGTCGTCTCCCCGGCGCCTGACCGGACCGGTGGAGGAGCTCGGTTCGCTGACGCTTCAGGATTTCCGTCGTCTGTCGAAGAGTCCCCAGGAGGCGATACTGAAGATCCGCGACAAGCTCGACCTGCTCAAGGACGAGTCCTTCGAGTCCAAAGTCGCCGGCATCAGGGCCTGGCGCAATTCGGTGGTCAATCGGCTATATCTGGACGCCCTGCGCCAGAGTCTGGTCGGCAGGCCGGTGAACGAAGTCCTGTCGGAAATGGCCAAGGGGAACGGTGAGGCGTTGACCAAGCCGGAATTCGACGTGCTCATGGAGTTGAATCGGAAGCTGAGGTTCTAGTGGCCGGTCGCGTATTTTTTTTCGAATCAACACCGGACGGATGAGCTTAAGTCGCTGCGACACGGTCCATCGGATGTGGTATCATCTAACGGACGACCAGCGCTTTCGGTCGAGGTAACGGAAAGGCCATGAGGTTCACCGTTCCGCAGTTCATAGACGTCGAGGACAAGATTTTCGGTCCGCTGACGACTCGGCAGTTCCTGATAATGCTGGTGGTGGCAGGAGTGCTGTTCATCGTATTCAAGTTGGCGGACTTCGCACTTTTCGTTTTTCTGGCTGTGGTAATGATCGTGTTCGGCGGAGTGTTGGCCTTCCTGAGGGTCAACGGCCAGCCGTTTCATTATTTTTTGCTCAATTTGATACAGACCTTCAGCAAGCCGTGTCTGCGCATCTGGGACAAGACGCTCACCGACTCGGAACTGAAGGAGATCGTGAGCGCCCCGCCGGCTGCCCCGCCACCGAAGAGGCTGGTCAAGGAGAGGGTCTCGACCGCCAAACTGTCCGAACTGACCCTGGTGGTCAACACCGGAGGAGTCTATAACCCTGACGAGTCCTGACATGCCGATCGAGAACGACATGCAATCGAAGAAGCTGGCCGGGTCCAAGGCCGGCCCGTCGACCAAGAAGTTCCTCGACTTCAACGAGGTCAAGGAGGATACGGTCGTAATGAAGGACGGCACGCTGCGGGCGGTGCTCATGGTTTCGAGCATCAATTTCGCGCTGAAGTCTGAGGACGAGCAGAACGCCATCATCCAGCAGTACATTTCCTTCATGAACGCGCTCGAGAGCCCGATTCAGATCGTGGTGCAGTCGCGTCGGCTGAACATAGAGGACTATCTGGAGCGGCTGAAGCTGTCCGAACGCGAGCAGCAGAACGACCTGCTGAGGATGCAGATCACCGACTACAGGGCCTTCGTCGGGGAACTGATCGACATGGGTCAGATCATGCAGAAGCAGTTCTTTGTCGTGATCCCGTACAATCCGCTGTCCGACAAGCGCAAGAACTTTTGGACACAGATGACCGAAGTCCTGACTCCGGCTCTTTCGGTCAGGCTGGCCGATGAGAGGTTTCGTCAGCGCAGGCGCGACCTGATGAATCGCGTCAGCTCGACCGTCTCCAATCTGAGCAGTATGGGTCTGAAGGCGGTCATGCTCAATACCCAGCAGCTGATAGAGCTCTTCTATCGCGCCTACAACCCAGAGCTTCTGGACACCGAAAAGCTGGACGACATGCAGAACATGAGGGTGGCGGAAAATCAGGCGGCGCCATAGCCGCGTAATCCGATTCAGATGGCTTTCGAGCAGGAACAAATCGGGCGCATCGGTTCGGACGGCACGGAACAGACGAGACGTCCGACCAAGGAAAGCGTCAAGGTGGCGCAGGAACAGGAGAAAGTCGCGCGCGAACGTGAGGTTCTCGAGGAGGAAAGAATCTACCGCCGCGGCGTGGTTTCGATTAAGGATGTCGTGGCTCCGGCCGGAATGAAGATCGAGCCTAGTTTCCTGAGGCTCGGCGAGACCTTCGTGCGGACCATCTTTGTCATCACCTATCCGCGGTACATCTCCTTGGGCTGGTTCTCGCCGATCGTGAACATGAACACCACGCTCGACGTCGCGATGTTCTTCTATCCGGTCAAGGCGGCAGTCATACTGAAGCAGCTCAAGAAGAAGGTCGGCATGCTCGAGGCCCAGATCATCTCCGACTCGGACAAGGGCGCGCCGCGCGACCCGATACGAGAGACCGCACTCAAGGACATCGAGGAGCTGCGCGACAACCTGTCCCAGGGCATCGAGCATTTCTTTCAGTTCGCGCTCTATGTGACTCTCTACTCCAGCACCAAGGAGGAGCTTGACCGCCAGTCCGAGGAGGTCGAGACGATGTTCGGCGGGAAGCTGATCTACTCCAAGCGGGTCTTCTATCAGGCCGAGCAGGGCTTCAACTCCACGCTGCCGCTCGGCAACGACGAGCTGATGATCTCGTTCAACATGAACTCGTCGCCGATCGCCTCGTCGTTCCCGTTCATTTCGGCCGACCTGACTTCGGAGAACGGCATCCTGTTCGGCATCAACCGGCACAACAACTCGCTGATCCTGTTCGACCGTTTCTCGATGCAGAACGCCAACCTGGTGGTGTTCGCGACTTCCGGCGCGGGCAAGTCGTACGCGGTCAAGCTGGAGATCCTTCGTTCGCTGATGCTCGGTACCGAGGTTATCGTCATCGACCCGGAGATGGAGTACAAGCACCTGTCCGATGCGGTCGGCGGTACCTACGTCAACGTCTCGCTGGCGTCCGACGCCAAGATCAATCCGTTCGACCTGCCGCGTCCGGTCGGTGAGGAGATCTCGACCGAGGACATAATCCGCAGCGCCGTCATTACGGTGAAGGGACTGCTCAGGATCATGCTCGGCCAGGTCACTCCGCAGGAGGACTCGGTTCTCGATCGTGCGCTCCTGGAGACTTACGCCAAGAAGGACATCACCCCCGATTCCGACCTGACGACAGCCGAACCGCCGATCATTCAGGACCTGGTGGAGGTTCTCGAGGGCATGGAAGGCACGACCGACCTGGTGGTCAAGCTCAAGAAGTTCACGGACGGCACTTTCTCCGGACTGTTCAATTCGCCGACCACCGTGCAGGTGAAGAACATATTGGTGACCTTCTCGGTACGCGATCTGGAGGACGAGCTGCGTCCGCTGGCCATCTACGCCATCGTCAACTATATCTGGAACGTTGTCCGTTCAGAACGGAAGAAACGCATCCTGGTCATCGACGAGGCCTGGTGGCTCATGCAGCACGAAGACTCGGCACGGTTCATCTTTGCGCTGGTCAAGCGTTGCCGGAAGTACTATCTCGGCGTGACGACTATCACCCAGGACGTTAACGACTTCCTGCGGAGCCCCTACGGTCAGGCGATCGTCACCAACTCGGCCTTGCAGCTGCTGTTGCGCCAGTCGCCGGCCGCAATCGACAACATCCAGAAGACCTTCCTGCTGACCGAGGGCGAAAAGTTCCTTCTGCTCGAAGGTGGCGTCGGGGAGGGAATCTTCTTCGCCGGCAACAAGCATGCGGCCATCAAGGTAGTGGCGTCCTATTCCGAGGACCAGATCGTGACCACCAATCCGCAGCAGCTCCTGGACATCGAGCGGGCCAAGAGGGATTATGAGGAATCGACTGTCCCGTCCGGGACGGATGTCGAGGCGGGCGTTTCCGGACTGGTCGGTTGATGACCTTAAGTCGAGCCGTTTAGTTGACACAATATGGAATCTCGTACAAAAAAGATTATCGGGGCTGTAGTAGTGGCATTGGCGGCTATTCTGCTGTTTCTCTTCCTCTGGCTTTCGGCCGGCGAACAGCAGCCTACGGTCGTCAACACGACCGGTCCCTCGGCCAACACTCCGGCCGGCGGACTGAACGTGCCCGGCGGAACGGTCAGGATGGACGTGACTCAGGCGACCGAACCGGTCCGTACGTCTGAGGAGGCCGCAGCTCCGGATGTCCGGACCAATCTGAAGCGCATTGCGGCGGCCTTCGCCGAACGCTACGGCAGCTATTCCAATCAGGGCGACTACCGCAATCTGGAGGAGCTCAGGTCGCTGATGACCGATCGGCTGGCGCAGGAGACGACGGAGTTCGTGGAGAAGTCCAGGGCGGAAGTCGTCCAGTCGCCGGAGTACACGGGAATAACCACTCGGGCGCTGGTGACGAACGTAGTCTTGTTCGATGAGGAAGCCGGCACTGCCGACGTTACGGTCAACACCCAGCGCGAGGAGATCACGTCCGCCGGCACACGCGTCTACTATCAGGAAATCAATTTGGATTTCGTTCAGATGGGCAGTTTATGGAAGGTGGATTCGATCGAGTGGGCGGAAGGGGGATAGCGGACGTGGCTTTGCGCCTGACGGCCGGACTTGGTCGCGTGATCTTTCCTCATTTCTGCGTCTCGTGCGGTCTTGAGGGTCAGCTGCTTTGCGCAAGGTGTGAAGTCGCGAGGTATGCCCCGAACCGGGGCATTTTCTTTTGCCTCGGCTGTGGGCAGAGGCTGCGTCGGCAGGTTTCCTGCGGCCGAAGGGCTTGCGTGTCGGGTCGGTGGGGCCGTGGGTTCGCCGCCGGTTCCTACGGCGATCCGGTACTGCGCGGTCTGCTGCATCTGTACAAGTATGAGCAGGTCGAGGAGGCAGGGAAGGTACTGGTCGACTTTCTGGCGACGGCGGCCGGGCGTCAAGCGGCGTCGGTCTTGGCCGGGATCGACTGTCCGGCCGTGGTGCCGATTCCGATGCATCCGGTCGGTCGTGCTTGGCGCGGCTTCAATCAGGCCGAGGAGTTGGCTCGGGCAGTATCGGCCGAGTTGGAGACGGACTTCCTGCCGTCCGGTCTGTCGCGATGTCTGTCTTGGAGGCCTCAGGCAAAGATATCGGACCACAGTCGGCGGATCGGGAACGTCTCCGGGGCGTTCAGGTCCGGGGCGGATGGGATTGGATTGGGCGGACGGGAGGTAATTTTGGTGGACGACGTCTTTACGACTGGAGCGACCGTTAGGGAGTGCGTTCAGGCCCTGCATTCGGCCGGAGCTGGGACGGTTTCGGCCGTAGTGCTGCTGAAAGGCTGACTTTTGCGGAGAAAGCGACTTCTTGGCGGTTTTTCGGGTCATTCCTCTTCACAAACTGAGGGACATCATATAAGCTATCTACGCCAAAACGGTATGAAGAACAGTTATATCGCTTTGCAAGCGACGTGACGTGCCGGGATGGTTTGTATCATGGAGGGCTGCGCCGAATCGGCCGCCATGTCCGACGCGGCGGCCGTCCCGGAATCGCGAGCGTCAGCGAGGGATGTCCGGGAGCCACGATCCGCGGATGGGCTGGTCGATGAAGTCGGTCTTCTTCAGAAGAGGTTTGTGTCATGGAGGGCTGCGCCGAATGGTAAGGCACCAGTTTGCTAAACTGTGACCATGTGAATGGTCCTGTGGGTTCGAGCCCCACGCCCTCCGCCATCCAAAACGGATATCGCCAATGGTGGTGTCCGTTTTTGGTTAGATGGGAGGCGTGGGGCTCGAACGGGCGTGACACGAGGCGTGAGCCGCCGTCGAGCGGCGAACTGCTGAGTGGCGGCCGGCCCGAGACGTCGAGGGACGGACGACGCCCCGGCAAGGAAGGCCCGCATTCGGCGGGCCGACGCGACAGCCCCACTACGACACGCCCTCCGCCATCCAAAACGGATATCGCCAATGGCGGTGTCCGTTTTTGGTTAGCAGATGGGAGGCATGGGACTTCGCATTTAACCAAACGACCTTGACTTTTCATGACAGCCTTGATATATATGAATATATATTCATAACCTAACAAAAGAATATGCCAAATTTGAATGGTACTGGCCCCAACGGTCATGGTCAGCTGACGGGTCGAAATCGCGGTGATTGTAAGAGTAACGGAACTAAGCCGGTTCAAAACTCTCCAGAACCCAACAACAGCACTGCCGCCATAGCCGGTCGGCGGCCTTGCGGTCGTGGTCCGGTAGGCCGACCGGGTGGTTCCGGCCGGAAACGGTAATCAAGCATAAGATTTGAATCTTATGCCACGACCCAGATGCCCACGTCGGATCTGCTACCGTCCGGACGTGATGTACTTCAAGCCGCGGGGAGTTTCGATGTCCGAGCTGGAGGAGATTTTGGTTGAAGAGGACGAGATCGAGGCTTTGCGGCTGTCTGATGTCGACGGATTGGATCAGACCAGCGCGGCTAAGCGCATGAAGATATCTCAGCCGACCTTCGCCCGTATTTTGGCTTCGGCAAGAAATAAGTTGGCCAGCGCCATAGTCAACGGGTCGGCCATTCGATTGGGCGATTCGAGCAAGGAAAAAGTCAGTAATTAACTCGTCCTTTATGGAAGTCCTTAAGATAGGAGCAGTTTGGTGTTCCGGTTGTCTGGTCATGCGTCCGCGATGGAAGGAGATCGAACAGGAAAATTCTTGGCTGAAGACGCGCTATCTTGATTACGACGTCGATCGCGACGAAGTTTCTAAATATGTGGTCGACAGAGAACGGTTGCCGATCTGTGTTTTTTCTCCAAAAACGGAGACGAGCTTTTTCGGCTTGACGGCGAAGTTTCAAAAGACGAACTTCTTCAAGCCATTAATCGGTACCGTGAACGTTAATTTTTATGACCTTTCGACGATTTTTTCTTTCGTCTTTATTGGCGATCGGAATACTTTTGGCTGGTGGGACCCAAGCCGCTGAACTGCCATTGATACATCTTTTTTGGGCTAGCGGCTGTCCGCACTGTGCGGCCGAGAAGGTCTTTCTTGCTGACCTATCCGAAAAATATCCCGGTCTGGTCGTTCGAGACTATGAGATTTCCACGGATCGGACAAACGCCGATCTCTTTCGTTGGGTCGGCCAGTCCTTGGGCACTGAATTTTCCGGAGTTCCAGTTACGGTCGTAGGAAGTCACTACGTTTTTGGTTTTAGGGATGCCGAAACGTCCGGACGGGCGATCGAGGATATGATCGAATTGGTCAGGTCATCAGGTGAAGAGGATATCGTCACTGGCATTGTCCCGAGCATGCCTGACACGTCAGTCGTTGAGATTGCCGAACCAGCCGTCGAAGTTATCACTTCGTCCGATGTTCAGGATGTAAAGACCGTAGAGAATTCGCTTGATGATCTTCAACCCGATGATTCGATTGAAAGCGAGCAGGAACCGGCGGATCCTCCGTTGGTCACAGAGAACGAAGTTACGGCTGACAGGATGTTGCAGGGTCTTCCGGAAGAAGTTCACTTTCCGGTCGTGGGCACAATAAGCCTGAAGAACATTTCTTTGCCCCTACTGACAATTGTCCTGGCCCTTCTCGACGGCTTTAATCCATGTGCCATGTGGGTCCTGCTTTTTTTGCTTAGCCTGCTGGTAGGAATGCCGGACCGTAGGCGTGCCTGGATATTGGGGGTTTCGTTCATTGCAGCCTCGAGTTTGGTGTACTTTCTGTTTCTGACGGCTTGGCTTCATGTGTTCCTGTTTTTGGGTTTCGTCTTTTGGATTCGTCTGGCCGTGGGTGTGGTGGCCGTCGTTGCCGGTGCTTACTATCTTTATGACTTTACGGTGAGCAAACGTGGCGGCTGCCATGTCGTCAGCGACGGCTTACGTGACCGAATATTCTGCCGGGCTAGGGCAGCCGTCAGCCAGAGTTCCTTACTGCTGGGCGTAGTCGGAATCGTTGCCTTGGCATTTGCGGTTAACTTGGTTGAGCTGGTCTGCTCTGCTGGGTTGCCGGCCGTCTATACTCACATCCTGGCGGGAAGTCATTTGGCGTCTTGGCAGCATTATTCGTACCTCGCTTTCTACATCTTGATTTTCATGATCGATGATATTTTCGTGTTTCTTGTCGCCATGGTCTTCTTGCAGTTGACGGGTATTCAGCATAAGTACACTCGCTATACGAGATTGGTCGGTGGAATTCTGATGCTGGCCATAGGTTTGCTGCTTTTCTTCAGGCCGGAATGGCTGACCTTCGGTTGACGTTGTTGCTCTGGTCTTGACGGGATTGTGCAGCTTCGCTTTATTGTATCCAGACCTTAAGGTCGAAGCATGAGGAGGTAGACGTGAAGGTCTTTTTGGAGGCAGTTTCAGTGTGGTGCCGCAATGCGGTTACGGTCATACTGTTGGGACCGGGAACTTGGTGCGTTAGTAGATTGGTCAAGGAAGATGTTTATTTTCCTCCTTCTCCATTTTTCATGACGGCTTTCGTCGTGGGAACGCTGCCGGTGCTGATCCTTTGGCCGGTTACCATACCGGTTATGCTGCTGCTCTTGGGACTGTCCTGGCTGGCGAAGAAATTGGCCGGGACGATAAGGAGACAGCAGAAGATCCTTTAGATGGGGGCATACCCGCGGACGTTTCTTTGGCAGTCTCAGACTTTTAACGCAACGAGCCTGTTGAACACTTCGTCCGGTTTGAGATAGTCGAGTACCTGTCTCGGCCTGTCGTTGAGCTGGCGCTGTACCCGCTTCAGTTCACGGGTCGGTACCGTCCTGAAGTCCGTTCCTCTGGGGAAGTACTGCCGGATGAGCCCGTTGGTGTTCTCGTTCGTCCCGCGCTGCCATGGCGATGCCGGATGGGCGAAATACACCTTGATCCCCGTCTCCTTCGTGAAGCGCGCATGGCCGCTCATTTCTTTCCCCTGG
>MNWN01000024.1 GCA_001872545.1 Parcubacteria group bacterium CG1_02_58_44 | reverse complement strand
CCGCTCCGGCGGCGGTCCGCCCTAACTCTCGGCGGACGGCCGTCGCCGCGGGCTCCGGACCGAGCCCGGACGCCTCCGAGGTTGCCGCGCCGGGGCCGTCCCGCAAATAGATCGCACTGTCGCCCCGGACTTGATCCAGGGCCCAGAAGCAAAAATTCAAGCACTGGATCCCGGATATTGCTCACTGCGCTCGCAATTCCGGGATGACAAGTTAAGAAGGAGAGTGGTTCCGGGATGACAGAAAAGAATAACATTGGCCCAAAATGACAGAAAAAGAAGATCGCAGCAAACCAAAAACGTGACGTTGTTCCAACATCACGTCTCTGGTGGAGATGGAGAGAATTTCACTACTCGTCTCGGGAGTGGCTTCCGCCCCTCCCGACACCCTCCCCCATCAATAGTGGGGAAACTCCGTTTCCCCAAACCCCTTCCGGTTCAAATCTCCCCGCTTTCAAAACCAGAAACGTGACGTTGTTCCAACATCACGTTTCTGGTGGAGATGGGGAGATTTGAACTCCCGTCTGGTGAGTCGCTCCACGATACTTCTACCGATGTATTCCGTCTTGGTGTTTCGGGGCGGCAATGTTAGACGGACCAAACCCGCCATCCCTATTTCCGTGCCAGGTCGGAACGCGCTACGGAAAGAGGCGCGAACCCAGTCCGATATATGACACCCGGATCCCGACTATCGGACGTCGTCGGGTCGGATGGGCATTCGGTTAAGCGAACGCCGAAGCGGTGACGGGCGAGAAGGCCGAAGCCATCGCGCTCTTCACCTTGCTGACAAAATTGGCGTGTATGTCATTGCCCTGGGATTTACGAGGTACAGGCGCCCTCGACCGGCATATCGCGAAAGGATCTCCCGTCGATCCCTGTCATCCCCCACCAATCGGGCAATGTCTGCTCGACTGACGGCGAAAGACAGACTCCTCGGCTCTCGACACCAAGACGCAACCGAACTTCCTACTCCCTGAGGTCACGCTGCACGTCCCTGGCGATGTCCCGCTGCTTCTTCTGTTCCTTCTTCTCGTACTCCTTCCTGCCGCGCGCCAGACCGAACTTCAGCTTGATCATGGAACCCTTAGTATAGACAGAAATCGGCACCAAAGTCAACCCTTTGACCTTCATTTTTCCCGCCAGTTTGGCAATTTCCCGCTTGTGTACCAAAATTTTCCGAGTGCGCTTGGGATCGAAATCCTTCAGCTTGCCGGCCTTGGGGTACGCCGGAATATGGGCGTTAATCAGCCGCGCCTCGCCGCTCGCGATCGTGACGTAGGAACCGGTCAGCTTCATCTGCCCGTCCCGAACCGACTTGACCTCGTGTCCGGCCAGCACCAAGCCGGCCTCGATCTCGTCGATGACCTGAAAGTCGCGCAACGAACGTCGGTTGTCGGCCAGTGTCGGCATACATTCGAACCTTACGCCGATGATTATCGACTTTTTGGCCAAATAAGGCAATAATCGGCCTCAGCCGACCGAACGGCACGATTCGACCGGAAACCTAACCGTCCGACCGTCCAAAGCTTTACAGAATCGCCGCAAACCCTTATCCTTTGCCCAGTAATTCATTACCTATACAGCTTTGAGGATCTCGAGAAAAAAAAGAAGGCCGCAACACCAGCAACGAGTCATCTATCCGGTCAACGAAAGAATCCGCGAACCGGAGCTGCGGGTCATCGTCGATCATAGTGGTGAACACTTGGGCATTATAAAGACGCCCAATGCGCTAGCAGCGGCCAAGGAGCTCAAACTGGACCTGGTGGTCGTGCAACCCAAAGCTGAGCCACCGATCGCCAAGATCATCGACTTTGGTCGCTACAAGTACGAGAAGGAGAAGGAAGCGAAGGCCCAGAAGACCAACGCCAAGACGGTCGAAGTCAAGGGAGTACGCCTGTCCACTCGTATCGGCGACCATGACCTGAACGTACGCAAGGACCAGGCCAAGAAGTTCATGGACAAGGGCAACAAGGTCAAGGTCGAGATAATCCTACGCGGCCGCGAGAAGCGCCACGGCGACGTGGCGGCGCAGGTCATTCAGCGGTTCATGACAGAGCTTAACCTCGAGGTCCCGATCAAGATCGAGCAGCCGGTCACCCGCCAGGGCGGACAGTTGACAAGCATCGTCGCCAAAGCGTAAGCTAGCGGACGCCCGGTGAAGACTTATACCACCTATGAAGACACATAAAGCACTATCCAAGCGGTTCGGCGTCACCCGTACGGGTAAGGTCCTGAAGAGGGCCGCCGGCCAGGACCACTTCAATTCCCGCGAAAGCGGCAAGGTCACGCGCGGCAAGCGCCGGGATCGACAGATCTCGGAATCCTTCGTGAAGACCATAAGGCAGCTGATCCAGAAGTAATATGCCGAGGATAAAGAGAGGCACAATCCACCTGAAGCGGCGCAAGGCCATCCTCAAGAAGACCAAGGGCTTCATGTGGGGACGGAAGAGCAAGCTCAAGCTCGCCCAGACCGCCGCAGTCAAGGCCGGCGTCTACGCCTACCGCGACCGACGGAACAAGAAGCGGGTCATGCGTCGGCTCTGGCAGATCAAGCTCAACGCCGCCGCCCGGCTGCACGGCCTGTCCTACAGTCGCCTGATCGACGCCCTGAAGAAGGCCGGCGTGACGCTCGACCGCAAGGTCATGTCCAAGATCGCGGTCGACCGGCCCAACACCTTCAAGGCCATCGTGGACGCGGTCAAGAAGTAGGACCGTAGAGGCTGCACTTGGCGAGGATGAGACGAAAGAACGAACAGGGCGCGCTCCGTCGGGAGCGCGTTTTGATTTTAGGAAGCGTTGCTTTCTTGCACTCCCAAAACGGGAATGCACGTTCTTTTTGTCGTCCCGGAAGGTCAGGTCTATGCCCAGACGGACAGACTCTTTTTTGTCGTCCCTTACTCAAGATCTATCATTTCGAAACCGCAATCCTTCTTATTTTGTCATCCTAGAAATTGCAACCCTCCTTAGTTTGTCATCCCGGAATTGTATTCCTCCTTAACTTGTCATCCCGGAACCGCGAGCGCAGCGAACGGTATCCGGGATCCAGCGATCGATTCGATCGGTTGTTTTCTGGGCCCCGGATCAGGTCCGGGGCGACAGGGGGCTTTATTTGATTCCGGATCAAGTCCGGGGCGACAGTAAATTTAAAAAATTGTCATCCCGGAATTGTATTCCTCCTTAATTTTCGTCGCTTGACGAGGTCGAGGCGTCGAGACCGGCGAGGCGACGATACGATCGATCCGATCTCCGCCGCTTGCCGAGGTCGAGCCGCAGGAGAGGCCTGAACTGCTTCAGGCCGTCACGGCGAGACCGGCGAGGCGATGTCCGCAGACCGAGGGCCGCCGAGCCGCCGACGGCACTCGCGGGGTGCGGCGCGACCCAGCTAGGCCGGCGAACGCAGGCCGCGGCGGCCGCTCTCTTTCCCCGGTTTCTCTGGCGGGACAGAGAAACCGGGCCGGGGGTTCCCGGGGGACTGGAAGTCCCCCGGTTGGAGAAGACGGGGTCTGGGGAAATGGGATTTCCCCGGTTAAAGAAGGTGAGGCGCGAGCTCCGTCCTCCCGCGAAGCGATGTCTTGGTCCCCACCTCCGCTAAAGCTACGGTGGGCAAACCGGGTCTCCGCCCGGGACGACAGATTAAAACAGATCGGAATGGCAAACGAGGCTTAATTTCGGTTCAAGTCACGGACGATGATGTTTGGCTGCTGGGACGATCTGGAAGGTGAGATTGACTCTTTCGACTAGTGACCCGTAACATTGGCTCAGTTCATTGATTGACTCCTTGTCGAGGAGAAGGGAGAAGAGAATGACCAAGGAAGAGCTGAAGGTCGGAATGCTTCTGTGGTGGCCTGGGTGAAGCAAAAGAAGCGAAACCAATAACGATCCGTTCTTTCCCTGCAGAGTCACAGTTTTTGATTGGCAGGCCGACAGACTTGAAGTTCGGAGGTTTGATGATTTGGAGCCGGCGAGCCGGTCCCAGTTAACAGAAGACTTTCTCACGAGCTTGGTTCCCTGCACAGAAGAAGATGCATATCGGTACCTTGCCGAGTTTCGACTGCCGCAAATTTCGAACAGGACGGCCTCTCTTCGAGAGGAGTTGGTGGAGTTGTCGTTAGTTTTCTTCAAACTTAGTTTGCTGAGGGACGAACTCAAGAGGCCTGAAGATCCCGAAAGGCAGACTGTTTGAATCCTCCCCTCAACTCATACTGGATTTCGGCAAGTCTTGGACACGCTCCACCCGTTGCCTGGGTGGTTTTTCTTCGGGCAAACTAAATCTCTTCCCCTTATGGAAAGAGAATGGTCAGCCGCTGAGCTGCGGTTCGGACTGCAGGCGGTAGAGTCTGAGGTGGTTCGACTTAGCCGTATACTGGATTTGTTCGTCCCCGTGGCATGAACATTTCTGATGTGTGGTCCATTAGCATGCGCGTCTCTCGACGCGCCTTTCTTTTTGAGTTAGGTGAGTCGGTTACGGCGCGTCGAACGGCGTTTTCCGTTCGGCGGTTGACGGTTCGGACATGATATGCGACCAATCCGCTATTGGTCTGGCCGGGTTCGCGTTTGAGCCCAATCAACCCCTAGATCTTTTTAGGGAGGTAAAGAATGTCACCGGAAGATGTAAAGCTCGGAGTTTTGTTCTGGCTTACTTTCGAAGGCGCAGGAGGTTGTTCCTGGTCCCATCCGTGCCTCATCACTGAGGTAGATCTGGAGGCCGGCATTTTCTTCTTCGTCGGTTTCGAAGACGGAGAAAGTTTTCAAGCCCGTCTCATTGAAGATGACATGTGGGGCAAGTACCTAGTGGTCCCGGGCAGGGTGGGCGAGTACTTGAATGACGCCGAGGCCGAAGTAAATAGGAAAATCAAACAACTTCAAGATCGCCTGTTCGAGATCGAAAGGCTTCGCAGTCTGCTGTCGGCCGCTACCGGCCAATCGTCCGAATGACGGCAACCGAAAGACATCACATCGCCAACATCGATTCGTGATCGCGCCCAGCAACTCGGGCGCGTTTTCTTTTGATGGTTGACGGCGGTGTCCAAATGCGATTAGATTGCGCCGTCCTTTGCTATGGGAGAACAAGAGATGGCCGACACGACTATGGGGTCTTTTTCGAACGCAGTCTGCATTTGCGGACGTAAGGGGTGTGTGATGTGGCACTGTGGACCGTTAGTTCCTCCGGGCAAGTCGTGGTACCTGTGCCTCGAGACTTGTAGAGAGCTGACTGATTATTACCATGAACATGGTACCTACAAGCCGGAAAATGAGATCAATCGGCATATCGAAGGAGAAACGGAAGCGGGTGGCTAGTCGGACCCGGAACAGCCAAAACATGTCGACTTCAGGCGCCATAAACGGCGCTTTTCTTTTTGCTCCAGTCGACCTGGTTGAGTGAGAGGAGTCGGTTACGGCGCGTCGAACGGCGTTTTCCGTTCGGCGGTTGACGGTTCGGACATGCGGTCGTTTCGAGTGTTCGAGTTGTGGTAGCGATTTTTGCTTCGGCTGTCGGAGCGGACGTCTGCCATACGTTGGGCTGATGTGCCCTCTTGACCTCGTCGTTTGAATGTCCTAAGGTTGATCCTCGTTGATCTTTGAAGCCGTCCGTTATTGACGGACGATTGGGAGGAAAAGATGAAATTTAAAGAGTTGAAGGTCGGGATGTTGGTTTGGTGGACCGCTCAACGTTTATTTACTGAGTGGTCTTACCCTTGTCAGATCGTGGAAATAGATCCGGAACGGGGTTTCCGGGTGCTGGGATTTGATGATTTTTCCGAATCTGGATGGCTGGATGGTCATGACGAGGGTAGTGCGTCTCAAATGACACCCTGCTCCGTGCGGGAGGTCATTGAATATCTTGAGGAGGAAAGAATGACCTCCTTGACCAAGGAGGTCAAGGAGTTGCAACAACAGCTTTCCTTGAAAGAAGGAATCCTCCTGAAGGCAGCAGAAAATTTGGTCATATTGAGAGCCCTGCCGGCCGACACCCGGATTCTCTAAGGGTACTCACTTCAGACCAGCCGGGTGATTTTTTCCCGAAACGAAACGCGCGTCCTATTGGCGCGCGTGTTTTTTTCGAGTATTCCGTCAGTCCTGGGCCGAGATGATCGTCCTGGTCGGGAAGGCGAACCCTATTCCTTCAGCGGCGAACGCGTCGTAGACAGCTAGGTTCACGCTCTGAAGCAGATCCAGATATTCGCCATAGTCGGAGGTGTTGGCGTAGAAGGCGACTTCGAAGTCCAGGCTTGAATCGCCGTAGCTGACGAAGTGGCAGCGGTCGAATTCGGCGATCGTCTCGGCGGCGACTATACCGCGCATGATTTCCGGTATGCGACGGAGCTTGTCCGACGGAGTGCCGTAGGTGACTCCGAGCGTGAACAGTGCGCGTCGGCGATGCAGTCGTCCGAAGTTCCGGACGTGTGCATCGGTCAGCTCGCGGTTCGAAATGATCAGCTCTTCGCCAAGCGGTGTCCTGAGCCGGGTGCTCTTGAGGCCGATGCGTTCGATATTGCCCGTATGCTCGCCGACGACGATCAGGTCGCCGACCACGAACGGCTTGTCGATCAGGATCGAGACCGAGCTGAAGAGGTCGCCGAGCACGTTCTGCAGCGCGAGCGCGATGGCGATGCCGCCGATTCCCAGGCTGGCCACCAGGGAAGTGACGTTGACACCCAGATTGGCCAGCAGCATGAGTGCGGCCACGATCCAGACCAGTGCCTTGACGATGCGGCCGACCGTACCAAGCACCGACGAGAGCTGGGCCCTCTCCGCTTCGGTACCGTCATTCTCGGCCACGCGGATCTCGAGCAGACGGTCGGTCAGTCGGCCAAAGGCGACGGAAACTTCGATGGCCAGCACGATGCCGAACACCAGACCGACGGCAGATTCCGCGGCCGACGGCAGGGTCAGTGCGCGGACGGCCAGGTAGAGCGCGACCAGTCCGTAGAACGGCGGACGGATGCGCTCGAAGACCTCGATCACCGCGTCGTCGACCTTGGTCTTGGTCCTCTCCGCCAGTCGCCTGAGCCGGATCAGCACGACAGTCTGAATTAGCTTCAGTCCGATGACTACGGCCAGGAAGATGCCGAACGCCAGCAGATAGTCGTAGGCGGTGTTGCGGCCGATCGCCAGCAGCCGCAGTGGTTCGAGGAAGGACAGCATGAGGTCAGGGGTTAGGTGATAACGCGGTCATGATACGGACGATCGGACCGCGGGGCAACATCGTGCGGCGGGAACGGGATCAGATTTTGGCTTTCGACCCGTGTCGTTATTTTTCGTTGCCTGCAAAACCCCGGACCTTGGCCCGTGGAGTGTCATTGTAATGTCATTCCGGAATTGCTTTCCTTTTTAATTGTCGTCCCGGAATTGCAACTCTTATTTAACTTGTCATCCCGGAAGGCCGAGCGGAGCGAGGTCTATCCGGGATCCACGATCCGATCTTTTTGCTTCTGGGCCCCGGATCAAGTCCGGGACGACACATTGATCGATCTTCGTCCGAGGTCGAGACGCCGAGACCTGCGAGGCGATGTCTCGCCTGACCGCGGACAGTCGGGACGACACATAGATGACTGCAGCAACAACAGACTTTCTTTTAATGTCATTCCTCCATGACCGCCCTTGTTCTTTGGGGCGGTTTTTTTGTTGGGTACGTATTGTCAGGTCTATCCGGCGATAGTTTTCTGAGTTCAGAAGGAGGTCTTAGCCGCAGCTGCATGCTATGATTCCGGCGTAGAAATAACTGTCTTTCGTATGAGCTATGTCATCGCGATAATCCTGGTCCTGCTGTCGGGACTCTTTTCCGGCCTTACGTTGGGGCTGATGTCTCTCGACAAGCAGGAGCTTCTGCGCAAGATCGCGTTGGGCGACAAGGCCGCCAGGAAGGTCTACGAGGTCAGGAAGAACGGCAATCTGCTTCTCTGTACGCTGCTGCTGGGCAACGTCGCGGTCAACTCGACTCTGGCTATCTTTCTGGGCGGGATTGCGAGCGGTGTGGTGGCCGGCATCTTCGCCACGGCGCTCATCGTGGTCTTCGGCGAGATAATCCCGCAGGCTAGCGTTTCGCGCTACGCCCTGCAGGTCGGCTCCAGGACCGCCTGGCTGGTGAAGTTCTTCATCTTCATCTTCTTTCCGTTCTGTTTTCCGCTCGCCTGGGCGCTTGACAGGATGCTTGGCGACGAGATGCCGAACATCTACTCCAAGGGCGAACTGATGAAGATCGTCGAGGAGCATGAAGGCTCCAAGGAGAGCGACGTGGATCAGGACGAGTATCGGATCGTCAGGGGCGCGCTGTCGTTTTCGGACAAGAGGGTCGAGGACGTGATGACGCCGCGTACGGTCATTTTTGCGCTCGAGGAAGACATGGTTCTGAACCAGTCGATCCTAAAGAGAATCCGGGAGGAGGGATTCACGCGGATTCCGATCTATGCCGGCACGATCGATAATCTCTGCGGAGTGCTTTACGTCAAGGACCTGATCGGCAAGAGGTCCGGCGCGAAGGTCGGCAGCGTCTGCCGCAGTTCCGGCCTCTTGAAGGTCAACGAGAATGACGGGCTCGACGACGTGCTGAACCTGATGCTCCAGACAAAGAGCCATCTGGGTTTCGTCATCGACGACTTCGGCGGCACTAGCGGCATCATCTCGCTCGAGGACATCATCGAGGAGGTCTTCGATGTCGAGATCATGGACGAGACCGACCGTGTAGAGGACATGCGCAAGCTGGCCCGTGGACGCAGGGTCAAATTCTGACTTTTGGCTTTTCTGATATTGCCATACCCGCTTGCCGGACCGGGCGGAGTCAGACAGAATGAGGACAGATTTACCTAATAGAGTTTCGTCTATGTCCGGATTCAGGAAAACTTTGTTGCTTTTCGGTTTCGTGCTGCTGGCTACCGCCGCGTTAATTGTCGTCGTCAAACTGGATTTCTCCAAGCCGATCCAGGAGGAGCAGGTCGCAATTACCTCGCTGGCCATTCTGGAGCGCATCTCCGACCAGTATTTTGTGGTCACCAAGTCGGTTTATGTCGACCAGAAGTCGGAGATCGTAGTCGACACCGGATCGAAGTGGTCTAACTTCTTTTGGGGTCAGACGGTCAAGGCCGACGGAGTGATCCGTGTTGATGTGGGCGTGGACATGTCCCAGCTGACGGAAAAGGACATCGTGGTAGACCAGGAGGCCAAGACGGTTAGGGTCGACGTGCCGCCGGCCGACATACTGAACGCCAGCCAATACGGTGACATCGAAGTCGAGTCGCAGCAGGGCGTGCTCAAGTACGTGCTCGACAACGACCCCAATGAGGACCACAACCGGGCGCTCGAGCAGCTGATCGCCGCGGCCAAGGAGTCGGTCCGGCAGGATTCGCAGATGTTCGAGGATGCGCGCGACGACGCCGCTAAACTGCTTCGGCTGATCGTCGAAGGAACTGGATACGAGTTGGTGGTGGGGGCCGCGGACGGGGAGTAGTCGATATAGGGAGGCAGTCGTAACGTAAGTCAATGCAATAATCGTATGGCCAATTCAGCTGAAAATCTCTCGAATGATATCGAAGATTTTGGTTGGCGCCCCGATGTACTTAAGAACGAGGATAGTTTGGAGGTCGAATTAGAAAAGTCGAGGAACAGTGGAAGAGAACGGTCGATCTATTGAGCGGACGGCAGAATGAGGTCATCGCCGATTGTCTGCAGCCGGACGACATCGAGTCCTGGGGAAGTGAGCCGAAACAAAAGTACCTTTCATGTCTCGGTAGGTTGCTGTCGGGTCGGTCCATGCTGCATAGCTCGTTTGTGGCCTCGTGGAGGACTCGGCTGTTGGGGGAGTGTCGTCGGCTGGCTGGCAGTCAGGATAATCAGGCTCAGTTCGCCGTCAGGTCACTGCTCGACATAGGTGGCATTATCGTCGCTATGGAAATGAACACCAATACGGCCGGTTCCTCCGGTGATCTTTATGGTCGGCTGGTCTCAGAGGCAGCGGAACGGTTCGACACCGGGGGCGACGCCGAAGCGGTCGAGGCGCTGACCAACCCATATCGTCTGGAGCCGGGGACAGAGGTGATTCGTTTTGACTGGGACGAGAGATGTCTGAAGGTAGACGTCATTCAGGATGTCGCTTCCGGTGCGGGCGGACTGCTGATTGTTGGCGACGAACCTTTAGACCTGAACGAGTACAATAGGCGTCTTGCTTCCGGCCGGCTGATGCTCAAGAGTGGGGACAATATTTTCGGCGGTATTGACCTGCTGCGTCAGAACGTACATGCGGAGCTCTTTCAGTCCGGCAGCACGATTACCTATGTTGAGCCGTTCAGAACGGAGGCAGTTTCCGTCACTGTCGTCGGCTCGAATCAGGCCGAGCTTGAGGGCTCAATACGGTCAGGGGTTTTGGCCGTGTATAAACGAGGTGCTGACGGTCGACATTAGGGACGCCAAGGGTAAGATCTACGAGGGCATTAAGCTCGATAGGTTCGGACCGATCGTGTCCTAATCGGAGGGCGTGACGGTTCGGCGTTATGCCTTCAGATGCGGCGTTTTTTTGTTGTGTCGGAGGGGCGAAGGATATCCGGGATCCAGTGCCGTCATCATCGCTTCCGGTCTTCGGATTAGAGGTCTAGCGACATTGTTGGCGACCCGGGCCGATGGAAGTTACGTGTTTTCATCCAATCAGATTTTGCATGGGGTAGTCGGCAGTAAGGAGCTTACGAACAGGATCAACTTCCATTTACGTAGCCTAACGGCATACAGACCAGGACACTTCTCGAATGGCGGATCCCTTCAAGCCTGCTTCCTTTTGCCTTATTTTTGCCTCGGACCGTAGCCGGGAACGTCATTTTTTGATATACTCCTAGACGGAGAGGACCGAGCTAACGTTGTCAGCAGCGAAAGCATGGGGTTCCCTTATGGGAAAAGCCGCAATGGGAAAAAAGTTGGCCTTCGTATCGCAGCGACGGCCGTTTTTGTCGTTGCCTTGGCAGTGATGGTCGGCCGTGCCAGTTCGGCCAGTGCCGCCAGCTACGGCTATGAGGCTCAGGAAATGATTCGGTCGGCGCAGGTCGTGGAGGTCGCCCCCGGCCAGGCAGCCGAGTTCACCGTCGGCTTCAAGAACATCGGCACCGCGCTCTGGGGGAACGGCGGCAGCAACTTCGTTTCGGTCTACACCTACGACCTGAAGTACCGCACCAGTTCGTTTAGCGACTCGTCCTGGTATCGGCCCAGTCAGCCGGTCAAACTCGACTCTTTGGTCGTTCCCGGACAGCTCGGCACGTTTCGATTTAGATTAAAGGCTCCATCGAGTGAGGGAGATTATGTCGAGTCTTTTCATCTGGCGGCCGAGAACTTGGCCTGGATTTCCGGCGGTCAGTTCAGCGTGACGATCAAGGTGCGCAAGACGACGGCCGTGGCCGCCGCGGCGGTTCCTGCGGCTGCATCCACGTCCGTTTCTTCGGGCGGAAGCTATGCGGCCTTGGAACTGACCCGTTCGGCACAGACGGTCGCGCTGGAACCCGGCCAGTCCGCTGTCTTTTCCATCGACTTCAAGAACGCCGGTACGGCGACTTGGCTGTCCGACGGCAAGAACTTCATCTCGGTCTACACCTACGACCCGAAGTACCGCACCAGCGCATTTCGGGACGTGTCCTGGTATCGGCCCGACCAGCCGGCGCGTCTCTCTACACCCACAGTCGCGCCCGGCCGGTTCGGTACGGTCTCCTTCCGACTGAAGGCGCCGTCCGCGTCCGGCACCTATCGCGAGACCTTTCATCTGGCGGCCGAGGACAAGGCCTGGATTTCCGGTGGTCAGTTCAGCGTGACGATCGTGGTTGGGCAGTCGGTTCAGGTCGCCTCTTCCGGCGGCGCTACATCCGCTGCGGCCGAGACGTCACTGGCCGAGACGGACGGTCCGGACGTCGTCGAAGTGGTCCAGACCGCCAACGGCTTCGCGGCGCTCAAGATGCTGGCGAGCGGCGATCGCCTGACCATGGCGGCCGGCAGCACTCAGGACTTCCGTGTGGCCTTCAAAAACGTTGGGCAGATTCCGTGGGTCAAGTACGGCAGCGAGCCCGTGCGTCTGAAGGCGATCACTTCGATTTTGCAGCTCTTCCGGGACGCCACCTGGACCGAAGACTATCCGTCACTGCTGCAGCAGGACCGGGCGGAGACCGGGCAGCTGGCCTTTTTCAACCTGCGTCTGAGGGCGCCGCGGACGAACGGTATCTACAACGCACGCTTCGACCTGTATGCCGGTGAGCAGCCGATCGAGGGAGGAACGGTTGAGATACCCGTCGAGGTAACGGGCGGCAGTGTCTCGGCCTTGGTTCCGGACAGCGTGGCCAGCGAGTTCTCTGGCTACGGGTCCAGAGGACCGAACATCAGGGTAGGCCTGTTCTACGATCTTAATCCGGTAACCTTTACCGCTTCCGGCACCTATGCCTTGATTGAAGGCCTGAACGAACAGCCGGTGCGTCAGCTTTCCGGCGTGACTACCGTGACTTTCGATTCGGCGACACTGAGCTACACCGTCAGGAACGGAAGCTACACTTACACCAGTGACTATCACGTCACCCTACGACCCGACGATCCGGCCAGCACGATTTTCGAGATCACCAGCTACGAGAACCGGCCGACTTGGGACACTAGCGTCAACTTCAACCGCTTTCGTGGTGACTTGTCAGTGCACTATATGCGTGCGACCGGACGGCTATGGGTCATCGAGGAGCTGCCGATCGAGGACTACATGCGAGGTCTGGCCGAGACTTCGAACGGCTCGCCGCAGGAATACCAGAAGGCGCTCGTGACCGCGGCCCGTACTTACGCGCTGTACGTGCTGTCGATCGGCGGCAAGCACAAGTCCGAATACCATGACGTCAACACCGGCGCCGGCGACCAGGTCTACAAGGGCTATTCGTCCGAGCTGGTGCGGCCGAACGTCGCCCAGGCGGCGGAGGATACGCGCGGTTCGGTCGTGACCTACAACGGCGAGCTGGTGGTCACGCCGTACTTTTCGCGGTCGGACGGACGGACTCGGGCCTGGTCCGAGGTCTGGGGAGGCAGCAAGCCGTGGTTGGTTTCAGTACCCGCCCCCTACGATCAAGGTAAGACATTGTGGGGACATGGCGTCGGCATGTCGGCATCGGATGCGGTCGGCCGGGCGGCGGACGGCGCCAGTTGGACCGACATTCTGGGCTACTATTACACAGGTACGGCGGTTAAGAGAATCTACTGATACTTGTCGGCTGTTTTGCTGACGTGGGGCACCTGTAGTAGTTTTCGAAAATATCTATGACATTGGCCGGTAGAAAGTTTTTGATTCGAACCGTCCTGTCGGTCGTCATACTGGCGACCGCAGTGTTTTTCGTCTGCTTTAGGATGACTGTAGCGGCGGTCGATGACGGCGGTCTGGCTGCGGCCCGCGTTCAGTTGCAGTCGGTCTACGGACGTCGCTCCGACCTGCAGGCCCTGTTCGCCGCCGACACCTGGTTGCCGGTTAGGTCAGAACGGACGGTAGGACTCGTCAGCTTGGAGGATTGGGCCAGACGCTACGGCTGCCGCGAACATTCCGAATTGACTTGGTATTGCCCCGCCGAAGCGGCTTCGGTCACATCTTCGGGGACTTCGTTTTTGACTGTACGTTCCGAGGCCCTGATGCCGGTTCGATCCTCGGCTACCGGCTTTGATTTTTCCGCCTTGGGATCGACATCGGTGTTCGTGGCTGACCTCGATTCGCGTCGTGTCATCCTCGAGAAGGATGCCGACGTACAGCATGCCGATGCCGCCGTCACTAAGCTGGTAACCGCCATCACCGCACTGGACTCCGGCCTGTCGCTCGATGCCGTCGTCAGTCTGGCCTCGGCCGGACAGGTCGGCGGAACACAGCTCGGCGCGGCAGCCGGCACCAAAATAACAGTCGAGGACCTGATCTACGCCTCACTGACCGGCTCTGCCAACGACGCGGCCATCTCGCTGGCTCAGGCGAACAGCAGTCAGTCCGCTTTCGTCGCCGCCATGAACGATCGCGTTCGTGAATCGGGGCTGTCGTCCACCGTCCTCACCGGTCCGACCGGAGTCGAGTTAGGCAACCTGACCACCACTCGCGAGGCCGCGGCCGTGCTCATTGAAGCCATGGGTCATGATCCGATCCGTCGCGCCCTGTCGTCCTCTGGTCGGACAGTCGTCGGAACGACTGTCGCCAACAGCAACGAGCTGCTGACCGACCCCGACAACGACCTCTATGTCTATGGCGGCAAGGTCGGCTATCTTCGCTCCTCGGGCTGGCATTTGGTGGTCGACATGCGCGAATTGTCCGGGCAGAAGCGTCTGATTGTGGCCCTGTCCGGTGCGCCTACCAAGGAGGCACTGTTCGCCGATGCGGCTAGGCTTGGTCGTTGGGTCTGGAGCAACTACGAATGGCGGGCGAGTTCGGATACGACGTCGGTTCCCGCGGCTGCAGCCGTCTCGTCCGGCGGCCGGCCGCTGGTGCAGTCTTCCGATCCGTCCCTCCTGGAAGCTCGCGGCTTTTTGAGAACGATCTACGACAAGCGCGGAGATTTAAAAACGCTGTTCGATGCCGAAACCTGGCGGCCGATCCACCCGGAGCGGACCGGCGACATCGCCAACCTGGACGACTGGGCGGCGAGGTTCGGACATCTGGAGCATGACGGGCTGTGGTGGTACGGCACCGCCCAGGCCAGGCGGCTGCTGGCCGGCGACACGTCGGTTATCACGTCGAGTCCTCGTGCACTGAACGTCAGGAACGCCAGTTTGGCCCCGGTTCGAATTAGCGGTTCGGTTGACTTCCGCCCTTCGTTGGTCACGGCCCGGTCGGTATTCGTCATTGACGTGCCGACCAGAAAGGTACTCCTGGCCGAGGACGCGAACCGGATGCATCCGATCGCATCGATCACCAAATTGATGACCGGCATCGTCGCTGTAAACCAGGACGAAGTAGACTTCGACGACCGCGAGACACTGCTGGATGACGACGAGATCGGCGGTGCGCGTCTGCGCGTCCCGGTCGGAACCTCGATGCCCTTCGCGGACCTGATGTATTCGATGCTGGTCGGTTCGGCCAACAATGCGGCCCATGCCGTCGGGCGGATCGCCGGCGGCGGCGACCTGGACCGGTTCGTGGACATGATGAACGATCGGGCCGCCGAGTTCGGCTTGGCCAATACGTCGTTCGCCGATCCGTCCGGCCTCGACGTGCATAACGTCTCGACCGCGCGCGAACTGGCGGCCTTGGCGCTCGAGGCTTGGGACCATGACCAGCTTCGTCGGATCTGTTCGACCTCCAGGTATTCGTTTCAGGCAGGACCCGAAACGCACACGCTTACCAATACCAACAAGCTGCTGACCGATCCGAACAACGGCTTGACCGTACTCGACGGAAAGACCGGCTATCTGGTCGAGTCGAAGTGGAATCTGGTGGTGAGCCTGAAGGATTCGCGTGAGCGTCCGGTGCTGGTCGTGGTCCTGGGGTCGGACGGCGACGTCAACCTTTTCAGGGACGCTCGGGTCGCGGCAGAGTGGGCCTGGGATAGCTATCGTTGGCCGTAAGAAGAGATCGAATTAAAATACGTCTTACGAAGGTCCGTATGTTGAGCGGCCTTCTTTTTTGCTTCTGACGGCATTATAAAGACTTGACGAAATTGAGTTTCCGTGCTGATTTGCCATATTCAATTCGGCATTTTGCCGAGTCGTAGGATAGGTCCTTGAAATCTAAACTAGGGAAAAAGGAGGCTAAGATGGCCAAAAAATTGATGTTGGGGGGTTCAGAGAGTCTTTCCGTGATGGTAGGTCATGGTCCATTTGCAGATGAGGCCAGACAAAGGATTGCCGACCCACTGCAATTGGCGTTTTCCGGTCAGCTTGAACCCGTTTCATCGGGCAAGATTGATCAGCCAAGCATCAGGGTGGCCATCATTGAGGCTGTCGGCCAGGAGGTTGAGAGGCTGTCTCCCTTTTCTTTTTCTTGTCCTCTGGTGCCAGACTGGGTGAGCGAAGAATCAACCCTTTTTGGGGCCTTAGCAGAGGAAGGTGCCGTCTTCGAAGCTCGGGTCGAGGAGCTTTTGGAGACAAGTATCGAATGGTCTCTAGCCAGATGCCTCAGAGAACGTTATGAGCTGCGTCTTTCCTAAGACGCTAGGAGGTATGCCTCGCTGGTTATGGCTGTGAGGTCGTGTTTCCCCAGCGTTAAAAAATACTGGGGAGATTCTCTCTTCTGGTTGATCCTTAGCTATGTTGGGCTGGTTGTCAGCGACAACATTGATGAAGCCAGAAGATTGAATAGTCTGTTGTCTATTTTTCCTCATTCCCCCCCATTGGGGTCAAAAATAGCAGAGAAGGGAACTTGGTTAGTGGGCGTGCGCTGAATCGCCCGACCAGTCGTGAACGTATCGATCTCATGCCGTCCCTATCGTGGGCGGCATTTTTTGTAAAGCAAAACCGTCGGACCTGTTCGATGGCTCGCGCTGTCCATAAAGATTTTTCGCCCTACTCCTGGTTCTGCCGCCGGCGGTCCTCGTCGACCAGGATCAGCAGCCGCTTTCGGATCTCCTCCGGTTTGGGTACCTGCTCGAAGATGAACCTGCCGCGTTCGGCCGCAGTCTGAATGAAGACGTTGCCGTAGCCGAAGAAGAAAGGCAGGATTCCGTGCACCTCCGAAGTTACGTCCTGAACATTGGTCAGGTCCAGCTCGGAGACCGTCCGGTTGAACAGGCCTTCCTGTTCGATGTTCAGGATACGGTCGGTGGTGATCACCCAGGCGTCGAGGTAGTAGTCGACGAAGTGCGAGAACAGGAACAGCCAGATCCAGAGGTAGTAGGCACTGCCCAACAGTACGATCGCCGGTCCGCTGATCTCTCCGGTCATCAGTTCCGGAAAGTTGGCGTTCGCGAGCAGCCAGGCGCCGATCGGCAGCATCATCATTAGCACGATGAACAGCGCTCCTCCGATGAAGACGATCACGTGCCGTCGCAGATAGAAGATGACCTTCTCGTTCGTCTTTTGGTTTATCAGGCTTTCGATCTTCATAGGTCACGTGGGCTAGAACGGCAGCAGTTTCGGACTGCTGGAGGAGAGCGAGATCGAGATCGGAGTCTGCCAATCGACGCCGCCGACCGCCTGCCATGTCAGAAAGGCGATGATCGCCGTGCCGGCCAGGAACACGAAGGTAAAGGCGAAACTGGTCTTGGAAGTCGCACTGTAGTGAATCAGATGGTAGACGTTCAGCAGGGCAACAATGAAGAACACGACGACGACCACTCCGTAGGGGACGAGAATTATGGCGAGGGGGAAGGACATAGTCTAGTTCGTAAATTGCAGCTGAGGCGATTGTCGGTCGGCCGGTTGGGGCAGGCCGAGGTGGGCGTAGGCACGGGCCGTGGCCTGCCGTCCGCGCGGCGTCTTCTGGATGAATCCGAGCTGGATCAGGAACGGTTCGTGGACCGTCTCGATGGTTTCGGTCTCTTCGGACACGGCCGCCGAGAGAGTCTGGAGTCCGACCGGACCGCCGCTGAACTTGTCGATGATGGCCGTGAGGATGGACCTGTCGGCGGAGTCCAGTCCGCAGTCGTCTATTTCCAGTCGGCGAAGCGCCTCTTGGGCGAGATCGGCGTCGACCCGTCCGTCGGCTCGAACTTCGGCGAAGTCGCGGACGCGTCGCAGGAGCCGATTGGCGATTCTCGGCGTGCCTCGCGAGCGGGCGGCGACGAGCATGGCGGCTTCGTCGGTGATCTTTACGTCAAGCAGACCGGCACTGCGGCGGACGATCATGACCAGCTCTTCCGGCTCGTAGAATTCGAGCTTGTGCGTGGCGCCGAAGCGGTCGCGGAGCGGGGCGGAGATGAGCGACAGGCGGGTGGTTGCGCCGATCATGGTGAAGGGCGGCAGGTCGAGCCGGACCGTGCGGGCCGACGGTCCCTTGCCGATCACGATGTCGAGCGCGAACTCCTCCATGGCCGGATATAGAACTTCCTCGATCACCTTGTTCATGCGGTGGATTTCGTCGACGAACAGCACGTCGTTGGGTTCGAGGTTGGTCAGGATGGCGGCGATGTCGCCGACGCGCTCGAGCGCCGGTCCGGAGGTGGTGCGGATGTTGGCGCCGACCTCGTGGGCGATGATGTGCGCGAGCGTGGTCTTGCCCAACCCGGGCGGGCCGTAGAGCAGCACGTGTTCGACCGGCTCGCCGCGCTTTTTGGCGGCAGCGATGAAGATGCTCAGGTTGTCGCGCAGCTTGGGCTGGCCGACGAACTCATCGAGCCACTTGGGCCGCAGGGCGTTGTCGATGCGTCCCTCGTCGACCTTAAGCTCTGGGGCCAGGACATGCTTGTGGCCGGTTTTTTTGTTCGTCAGATCCATCTTTTTGCCCTTAATATAGCGATTGTCTCTAGGGCCAGTGTAGCCGAATCGGTCCGAAATGGACAGATCGGCGCGACGTCAGGGGATTGACTTTTATGAATGGATTGGTAAGGTACGGCATCACCTCGCTAGGGTAGCGGGGTAGGGAGGAAAAAATGTGGTTTACGATTGTAACGGCGTTCGTGTGCATCTGGTTCGGTTCCTTTTTCCTCCTGAGCTACTTGCATGCTCAGGAGGAATTGAAGAGACTCGCCGGACAGCTCGACCTGACCCGACTTCAGCTCAAACGATTGGTTGAGCATGTGGTTAAGGTTGAGGTAGAGGGCTTGGTTGGCAATGAGAATGATCCGGCTTCTAAGCTGAGTAAAGTTGTGAATCTCCTTGCGCTCGCTGAGCTTCATGATATCTCTCTCACAGCGGAAGAGCTCATTCATCTTATGGCATTGGTCGAGGAATTCGACAAGCTACATGGGGCCGGAGAGACAGTTGATGAAGTCTGACTGACCAACCAATCGAGCCGTATCGATCGACATCTCGGACCGTTCTTCGGTCCTTTTTTGTTGCCTGTAAAACCTAGGGTCTTGGCCCGGGGAGTGTCATCCGTTAGTGCAGAATCAAAAAACCCGCATCAGCTGCGGGGCTTTTGGTACCCGGAGCCGGATTCGAACCGGCAAGGCCTTGCGGCCAGAGGATTTTAAGTCCTCCGTGTATACCATTCCACCATCCGGGCAAAAATGCGCAGACTTCATGCGCATGCGCTGCACCTAGCTTCCTTCGCTCCTAGCTCATCGTACTTTTACAGTACGACTCGCATCGTCGTTCAGTCCAGCTAGATACGTCGCATTCCACCTGAAGTCTGCTTGCTAGAAAAAGTTTGGCCACTTATTTCGAGAGGCAGCTTTCCTCGTCGTTCAGTTAAGTACGGTGCGGATTCGGCCGGACCAAGTCCCCGGATCTGTCTCCAGCTCGACCAGCCGCATACGGCCGGATTCCATGAGGGACATGGCCTCAAGCGAGCGCAGGAAGTCGTTGACCGTGACGGCCGCCTGACGGTGATGTTCGACCGTACTGCTGTCGGCGCCTGCCATCGGCCGATCGATGAGTACGATGATCGGCTTGTCTGACAGGTCGACTTCGCTGTGGTGCAGCATCACCCCGAGGGCGATGTTCAGGTCGTCGCGCAGACTCGGTGCTCCGGCGGAGATGTGGAAGTGGGTGCCGTACCGGTCAACCCAGGCTCTGTACCAGTCGCCTACGTAGATGCCGAATCCGCCATGAGCTCGGTCCGCGCGGGGTTTCGCAAGCGGATTTCCGCCGCGGGTGACCAGGGCAACGAAGTCCTTATCGCACGGGTCGAGCTCTATCCCGCGCAGTCCGTCGGTCGCCGTGTCGTAGGAGAGGGCATGAATTATGGCCCGCGGCAGCCGTTTGGCCAGCTCTCGGCGCAGGGTAGTGAAGTACCGTTCCTGCTCCGGCAGGTCGCATTTGAAGGCGGCACAGCCCAGTTCCGGTGCGCCGACCACCTCGTGAGTGGTCAGATAGATAGTGGCGTTTTGACCGCCTCCTTCCAGTAAAGACGCGTGCAGGTGCAGGAAATTTTCGGCCCCCACCTTTCCGCCGCCCGAGGCGAAGCGTTGGACCAGCGTGGGCTCCAGACCGAGGGCCTCCTCGGTCAGCGCGTTGCGCTCGTCCATGCAGGCGACGACGATCTTCCGGCGTCCGGTGTCTCGTTGGCTGGCGGATATCGACCTGGCTTCCGCAACCTTACTGTTGGTGGACATCAGACGTTCGACTTCCTCTTTTAGGAACTTCCGTCGGACCACATTCGCTGACTCTCCTTCGTTTACCATACTGACTCCTTGTTGGGTTATTCCGGTCGGCTGAACCGGCCCCGCCCAGCTTAGCCGATTTCGGCGGGTGTGTCTAGACTTTGTATCCGGTCAACAATTGTGGCACGGTCAGTTAAGTGAATAAGCAGCAAGCACCTCAGTTGGTGTTTTTCCTCCGAGCGCCCAATGCGGACGCTCGTT
>MNWN01000037.1:3048-4171 GCA_001872545.1 Parcubacteria group bacterium CG1_02_58_44 | reverse complement strand
TCAGCTGCTTGAGAAGCTTCTTGGCCGTGAGGGTCTTGCCGGTGATGATCCAGAGGTAGTTGAGCGCGTGCCCAGTTCGTTCCATCTTCGTTCGTCCACCCTCCTTCGTCTCTTCTTCGTCTTCCATCCCCTCCTCCTCCTCCTCCTCCTCCTTTCCTTCCTCAATTTCCTTTCGCATCTTCTCCACCCCGTCTGTCCAACGAGGCAGATCCCCTCTCAGTTTTGTCACATCCACCTCCTCCGTGTCTTGGAAGAGCTCCACAAGAAGAGGATGGACGGTAGACAGGGCCTCCACGACGTCCTGAGCTTTCTCTCGGTTGAGGTTGCGACCAATCCCATGCGTGTTGACAGCGTCAAAGAGCTGTTGGACAAGAGGGATCGCCTTGTCGTACTCCAAGTTTCCAAATGCATCAGGGTCTGCTGCTGCTGCAAGAGCTCTCAAGGTCACTTTCCCATTCTTCACAACCACGGACGTCTGAAAGGTGACACGGAGATTGGTCAGCCCGTACTTTTCCACGACCTTCTCCAAGACTTTGGCACACGTGAAGAGATCGTCCGATTCGTGGGAAGCTTCCACATGGAGAGACATGCCACGATTGTCGAGGTCTTGGCACAAGGAAGCGAGCTCATCTTCCAGAAAGGGTATCCAGGGAACCTTGGAGGAGGTCAAGGTCCCTTCCCCATCGCCAAAGTCCTCGCCAGGGTGTGCACGGAGATACGCCCTCAACTCCTCCACAGCAACACTCTCCGAGTACTTGACGCATTCCCCACCCTCATCATACTCAACACCACAGAGGGAAGACTCAAAGAGGAGGTCGCCGTCCCTGTCGCGAACAACAATGACAGAAGCCTGCTGCAAGTGGTTCAACGCTTGGTCCCGGAGAGAAGGAGCGGGAGGAACAGAGGAAGAGGAGGAGGAAGAGGAGGAGGAGGCAGAAAAGGAGGACCGAGAGGAGGAGGAGGAGGCAGAAGAGGAAGTCTTCTTCTTCGTCGCCTTCTTCCCCTGCCCTTTCTTGTCTCCCACCTTCCTTGTTTGCTTGGAAGAGGAGGAAGAGGAGGACCGAGAGGAGGAGGAGGCAGAAGAGGGGGAAGGGTTGGTCGTCGTCTTCTTGTCCGCCTTCCT
>MNWN01000037.1:1161-3041 GCA_001872545.1 Parcubacteria group bacterium CG1_02_58_44 | reverse complement strand
TTGGAAGAGGAGGAGGAGGAGGAGGACTGAGAGGAGGAGGAGGCAGAAGAGGAAGAGGACGATGCGGAGGAAGAAGGGAAGGGGGAGACTTCGCTGTCCTCCTCGCTGTCGTCATTGATGGCCTCAAAATGATTGTTGTCCACACACACAATATCAAGAAGGACAGGAGAACAAGAGTCGGTGCAGAGACCCGCCGTCATCCTCCTCGACGAGAGATACACAGAGTAATGGTCTTGGTCAGCGCACACTCTCCGTTGTCCACCAGATGTACTGATCGCCATAGAGACCCTCACCCCGACAGGGCGGTTCAGCAACCCCTCCAATGCCTCCACGAGCTCCTGTGCCGTGGCACTGGACGCGTCAATAAAGTTGTCATGGTGGCTGCTCTTCACCATCAAGAGAAGGGCGTCTGCCAAGTCACGATTCCCACACGCGTCTGCGAGGCTCAAGAGGAGGCATTTGTTGCGGAAAGGATGAACGGAACCATTGTTCCAAACGGTGCGAACCCTCGTGCCTCGACGTTCGACGGGGAAGAAGGAACGAAGAAGATTAGCGACAGTAGAGGCAGATGAGAGACGCGAGGAGGAGGAAAGAGAGGAAGCGGAAGGGGAGGGAGACGAGGAGGATGAAGAGGGGAGAGGAACTCTGAGGCCGGGTAGTTGGTTGTGGATGGCGCTGGACGAAGAGGAGGAGGCAGAGGAGGAGGAGGCAGAGGGGGTGGAGGAGGAGGCAGACGAGGAGGGCGCGCACGTCTTAGCCTCCTGATTATTGTGTCTGTCCAGGAAGGGCAGGCGAGGCGAGGACACGCATTCCCCCTTCTTATTATTATTGGAGGGAGAGGAGCCGATCGGGCCAAGGTTGTTGGAGGAGAGGGGGGGAGGATTCACTCCTCCCACCGAATTGTTCTTGTCCCACAGAGGGGACGAGGAGGACATACGGGAAGAGGGAGACAGGGCGGAGGAGGAGGAGGAAGACAAAGAGCCGATCGTTGCAGACGTGGACTTCGCATACTTGCCGTTGCTGGAGGGCGCGGACGAAGAAGAGGCAGGGGTGGTGGCCGATGAGGAGGAGGTGGACGTGGAGGAAGACGAGGGATCAGAGAGAAGCGAGGGGGAAAGGGCAGGGGTAGATGGAGAGGAAAGGACCCTGCTCTTCCCATCATCACTCATCTCCACATCCTCATCCGTGCCCGGGACGTGGTCGTCTGTCTCGTATCGAGCATCCCCACCCCCATCCCCGCCGTCGTCGTCTCCCTGCGACGTAGGAATACAGACGGTGTCGAAACGCCCAATCTCCGGATCATCATCATCACTCTCTTCACCACGGGCAGAGGCAAGGGAGGAGGAGGAGGAGGAGGGATTCGATTGGTAGAGTTTACCGCAACCTCCACATTTGTTCCCATCTGGTTCACTCTTGCGACAGGTACAATACCCAGAGGAGGAGGAGGAAGAGATGGTCCTCCTGCTCTTCGGACCCCCAGCAGCAGCAGAAAAGGAGGAGGCAGAAGAAGAAGAGGCACTGGGGGTGGACGGAGAGGAGGAAGCAGCAGACTGCCCGGTCTGTGAGCGGCCGCGTTTACGCCCCATGGTGCTTTAAGGTGGAGATCCTGGGAAGAGGAATGGGAAAGAAACAACACAAAGGGCGAGGGATGAGGACAGAGAGAGGGAGATAGAGACGAAGAAGAGGAGTGGAGGGGTCGTGATGTAGGAGGAAATAATAACAACAAAGGGTCCTCACCTCGACTTCCACGTGCACGGGGGCTGAGAGAGAGGGGACGAGGGGAGGGAAGACGAGAGGAAATAGTCTGCATGGAGAGGGGAGAGAGGAGAGGGGGGAGGGGGGAAGAAGGAAGAAGGGAGGACGTGAGTGATGAGGTGGGA
>MNWN01000037.1:737-1115 GCA_001872545.1 Parcubacteria group bacterium CG1_02_58_44 | reverse complement strand
CACGTCTCAACGCTGCACACGCGTCCTTCAAGTGACGTTTCAAGTTGTTGCGTACCAGAAGGAAGACGGAGAGAGAGGGGCGAGGACGTGGAGAGAGCTAGGAGGTGGGAGAGATGAGCGGGACGGACGGGAGAGACGAGAGAGTCCGAGATAAACACAGGGGGGAAGAGGAAAAAAAAGAAACTCAAGATGCACTCTTGGAGGCATTCACACCTCCTACATCCATTCTCACGCATGTTTCAAGTTGCAGGGAGAGACGATGGTGCTACACAAATAAAAAAAGAAAAGAAACAGAAACAAGAAGGGATAGCAAAAGGAGAGGAAACGAGACAAAGGAAGAGAGAGGACGAAGAAGAAGATTTTGTCTGACCTGAAGAG
>MNWN01000037.1:126-712 GCA_001872545.1 Parcubacteria group bacterium CG1_02_58_44 | reverse complement strand
TCCGCACTTTTTTTGTCATCTGCTTTTTTTTTTCTTTCTTCTTTCGTCTCATCTCTACAAAGGGAGCTGTTCACGTGGGGGAGAGGGGAGGGAAGAGCAGTCGCGGGAGGAGAAAGGAAGAGAAGGAGGGAGGGCGGGAGTGCGGGGTGCGGGAAGCGGACGAGGCAGAGACATGAAAAGGAGCGCGAGAGGTGAAGAGGAGGTCGAGGGGAGGTCGAGAGAAGACCGTGATGGAAGAGGGGAAAAGAGGGGGCCGAGTGAGGAGAGTGTGATGGAAGAGGGAGGGAGGGGAGTGAGAGAGGGTGCAAAGGAGGAGACGGAGCCCACCGTGTGAAAAACAGACGAGACGAAGGGGGAGTAGGGGAGAGGGAGAAAAGGGAGGGAGCGAGGAAGGTGACCGCAGGTGGAGGAGTGGAGGAGGGGGACGAAGACACCATGATAGGAGAAGGAGGGAGGGAGACACGGAAAGCGAAAGCATTGAGTGAGGAAGACATGGAAAGAGAAGGAGCCAAGAAAGGGGAGTGAGCGAGACGACGAGGTCCTTTTTTGGGACGGACCTTTGCTACACACGGAGGGCCTCATCGAG
>MNWN01000037.1:0-102 GCA_001872545.1 Parcubacteria group bacterium CG1_02_58_44 | reverse complement strand
GAGTGCAGCACGTCCAGAAGAAACAAAAGGTGAACGGGCGACGAACCGCCCGACGACAGAGCCATCGACTTCAAGAAGGGGTCAGGAAGAGAGGCGGGGGGG
>MNWN01000006.1:4870-9653 GCA_001872545.1 Parcubacteria group bacterium CG1_02_58_44 | reverse complement strand
GTCGTGTACTTCCTATTGAGTTCGAGGCCTGGTATCGGGCTGATAATGTCTATCCTCGCCTTCGATGCTGGCGCCTCTGGCGCAGACGCTCCCACTCCCTCGTTCCCTGTCGGTGCTGGCGCCTCGCTCGTTAATGCCGATGTTGGCGGCTGTGCTTGTGTCATAGTCGTTGTTGCTGAGCTGGTAATTGTTGGCCGCCCCTCGAGGATGCGCTGAACATCGGCCGTGATTATCGAGTCGACGCCGAACGCGCTCAGGAGCATGATTATGGCCGCGATTTGGCTTACTGTTAGCATACCCATACTATACCGCAGTCAAGTGATTATAGCGAGCCGTCGCTGTGCATAACTATCCGCTCCTCTTGACCCGCCTTTTCTCCCTCCTGGCGAGCTCTCGAGACATCTCCTTGTCGCTTGGCCACTTCGCGAGCTCCTTGGTCGGCACAGTTCGTATAAACTTCCCCATACTATTGCTGGCGTATCTTCTGGGGTTTTTCGACCACCATTCCACTCGTGGTCACTAGGAGGGACGCGATGCTGACCGCACTCTCCACTCCCGCAACGAGGACATCCACGGGGTCGGCCACCCCCACGTCCATGAACTTGCCTGTCTCCTCGCTCACCACGTTCACGGCCTCGCCGTCCTTGAGTCCTTGGTCCACCTCCAGCCCCATGTTGTCCATGAGGAGCTTGTGAGGTGCCTGTAGGGCCGCGTTGAGCAGCGGACTTGAGGTCTTGACCCTCGCGAGCGCCAGACCCGCGCCACAGGCCACACCGCCCCTGTACGCCGCCTTCACGGAGTTGACCGCATCCTCCACTTTGTAGCGGAGCGCCTTGTACTCGTTGTCGGTCGGGGCGCCGACCTTGATGACCGCCACTTTGTTCATAAAGAACGCGAGGCGCTTTTCGAGCTTCTCGCGCTCCTTCTGGCTGGAGGCCGATGTGATAGCCACACCGAGATCACCGACGGCCTTCCGTACGGCGTCCTTCCTCCCCTTCGCGCCGATGATGACCGAGGAGCTCGCCCTGGCCACGAAGCGCTCGGCCTTCCCTAGGTCGGCGATCGTCGCGTCCTGTATCTTGTCGCCCTTGGTCTGGCTGAATACCCTGCCACCCGTAAGGAGAACGATGTCCTCCAGGTTGCTCAGTCGGTCGTCCCCCTTCGGCGCCACGATCGCGACGCTCTGGAAACTGCCCTGCGTCTTGGTCTGCGGGTTGTACACCTGGGGCTCGTTGATGACGAGGGTCGCCATGGCACTCTGCTCCACGTTGTCCGCTATGATAACCAGTCGCCCTCCTTGCTTCTCCGCGGCCAGCAGGTTCATTAGGGGCATGATGTCCGCCGCCTCGGTGATCCGATAGTCGGTGATGAGGATGAACGGCTTGTCGATCAGTGCCTCCATTCGCTCTGGGTTGTTTACCATTGCTGGGTGGATGTACCCGTGATTGAAAGTTATGCCCTCCGAGAGCTCCGCCGTGGTCTTCATGCTCGGGCTCGTGTCGAGCGTGACAGAGCCGTCCTTGCCAACCTTGTGCCAGGTGTCCGCTACCACATCCGACACCTCCTCGTCGTCTATTGAGATACGGGCGACCTTCTTGAGCTCCTCGAGCGTCTTGATGGGCTTTGCTTGGGCGCGGAGCTGGTCCGTTGCCTCCTTGAGTCCCTTCTTGAGCTCTCGCTCGATCTTGTGGCCGTCGCGGCGCGTGGTCCTGCCGACCTCGTCCATGATGGCCCCAAGCATTATCATCGAGCCAGTGGTGCCGTCGCCCGCTCGGTCGTTGGTCTTGATCGCCGCCTCGCGGATGACCTTGAGCACGGCGTTCTCGTTCGGGTCCGCGAGCTCGAGGTCACGCATAATCTGCACACCATCGTCCACGACAAGCGCGTGCGTGACCTTGCTGATGATTACCTTGTTAGCACTCGGACCGTAGGTCGGCGCGACGAGCTCGACGGCCTTCGCCACCGCCCTCTTGATGATGTCGAACGGGTCCTTTGTTGTGATCGAGATGTCTGACATAAAATTATTCGTTGATTTTTATAATACACTTCTCTGGTTCGTATAATCTCATGAAGAGTCGATTCGTGGCCCCGCCCTTCTGCGCGAAGTTGCGCAAATGCGCCTCGAGGTACTTCGCATTCTGCACCCTCCCCCTCCTTCCCTTCGGCCATCTGAACTTCCTGTCGCACCTCGTGCATACCTCCCAGAGCACTACCATCGTCTCATGTATCACATGGAGGTCGTGCGGCTCCCCGTACTTGCAGTCGTACCGCTTCGCCATGGTCACTTGAGGAAGGCAATGACGTCCTCACTATCAAGAAGCTTGTACTCGACCTTCTTCCCATTCTCCTCCTGCTCGATGTCCTCTCCCGCATACGCCCCGTACACGCAACGATCGCCGACCTTCACGTCCTTGATGTCGGAGCCGACGGCGACGACCGTGCCGTACGCTTTCTGCTCCTTCTCCACGCTGTCTGGCGTGACGATGCCATGCTCGCTCACCCCTCCCTTCGCCTCGTCGCGCTTGACGAGGACTCTCGCACCCCTCGGAACTATTTTTTGTGTCATGTTTTTCATCTTAGCTCGTCAATGTTTGTGTCCCGCCCCTTCGCCCTATTCTCCGCGACTATGCGGTCCCGCACCACCTCCGCGTCGTCCCGAGGGATGTATATGGCGCCCCTCTGCGAGAGTCCAACCTGTCGAGCGTTCGCCTGGATGTCTCTGTATATCCTGTCGGTGACGCTCTCTATCGGCTGCTTGAAGAACGCCACCAACACAGCGATGAACGTCGCCGTCACGAGCCCCGCGATGAAACCTAGCGCGAACCACATGGCTATCCTTTGACGACCTTACCCTCCTCCTTCGCAGGCGTCGCTGTCACCTCATCTGGCTTATCGGTCTCCTTCTTCTTCGCGTCGAACATTATCGGCCGCGCCCCGACCGTGCCATTCGGATTGATGAACGCGCTCGCTCCTAGCCCGAGCTCGTACTTGCCGAGGAGCGGGATGAGTTCCTTGTTGAACTCCTCCACGCGCCCCTGCAACTCCTTCGCGACTGCCTCCTCCGCTCCCGCCTTCGTGTCTTTGGTCATGATGTTGTTTCGCCTAGCTTGTAAATAAACTCACGCGGTCACCCTCGCGTCCCACGGCTTCTTCGCCGCGGACTTCTTCAGCCACCGCTTCTCCGCACCCTTCTTGCCGAGCGCGGACATGCCTTTCTTGCCGAGTTTCTTGGCGATGGCCATACCGCCAGCTTTGCCGACGATAGCGTACGCCGCCAGTTCCTCCTTTGTGATTTTTCGTTTGGTCATGTATCTATCTTACCAGGCCGCCGCGATGTTGCGACGGGTCGCTGTGGATAATGTAGCCCCTTCAGATTTTGAGATTGACGAGTCTGTATGACTCGGTCGGCGGGGCCGCGACGCCCGTCTCCGCCTCAATGTTCATGATAAGTTCGCAGAACTCCCCAACACCGAGCTCCGTCGTTGACTTCTTGAGTCGCACCTTGTTGCCGAGCACCTCCACTATTCCCTGCGTCAGGAACTTGCCCTTGAAGAGCTCGTGCAACGCATCGAGATTATGCTCGCCCGTCTCCCTCGCGATGAGTGGAAGATAGATGCCCCAATAGTACCTGTTTTGCGCCTCCGTCCGCTTCGCCTTTCGGTTGTGTATCTCGAGCGTGACGCTCTCTCCGACCTTGAACTTGTTGAGTGAATGTTGATACCACGCCTTGCTGGCGACGACGAGCTTCTTGGTCACTCCGTCCTCCGCGACGCCTATGCGGGCCGCGAACGGCTGCGAGCGGGTGATGCTCGCGCTGTCCTTTGCTTGTCGTGGTTGTTTTTTCATTTTTGGTCGTCAGGGTTTTGTCCTGCTGTTCATCGCTCCTCGAGAGCGCGAGGCATCTATTGCATGAAGCTATGCGACGCAGTTTTGTCCCTGTTTCAACGGCTCGCCCAGATGTACACCTGTCGCGCGGTATCTCCACGCACGGCGAGCGTCTTGATGTCAATAGTGCGGCATGATCCTCTTAAAGAAGCTCGTGACGCGTGCATAAAACTCCCTCGGCGTCTCTCCCTTATTACTCCGTTTCCACTCGCTTTTCCAGTGTCGCAATGAACCGCGCGACATCTTGTCGCCTCCGATTTCTGCCTTGAAGTCCGAGTCCTTCATACCAGTATTATACCGAGCTGTGGCTATATAGCAACTCGTCGCTGTGGATAACTTTCTATCTCGACCTCCACGAACTCGCCCCCCTTCGGTACATCCACCTTGGTCACGTCCCAGTGATAGATGCGCTTGTCGTTGAAACCGTAGTGCTCAGCCACAACATCTTGGAGGCACTTGATTAGGTTGTCCCCATCTGACGCTTTCGAGCTCACCCCGAACACGTACCGTACCGAGAGCGGTCCGTCAGGTACCTCTATGCGCGGCAGAAGCCACCCGAGATCCTGTTTGTACTGCGCGAGCTCTTTAGTGGCGTACCGCACGCCCCTGTAGGCGTGGTTGACCGATAGTGGCTTGATGTTCATCCTCGCCATGGTCCGTACTTTTTATTGAGTCGGTCACGCTTCGCGACGAGGTTCTCGGCTCGGCTGTATTTCTTGAGCGTCGCCTCGTCCGCGTGGTTTGTTAATCTTCTATCAATTCTTCTATTTTTATTCCCGCCGCCCGTTCTTCTGCGGTTATCTCGCAACCCGTGAGGTTGCCGCTGATGTCCGTGAGGTCGCCGCGGATGCCCGAGAGGTCGCCGCGGATGTCCGAGAGGTCGCCGTGGATGTTCGAG
>MNWN01000006.1:0-4853 GCA_001872545.1 Parcubacteria group bacterium CG1_02_58_44 | reverse complement strand
TTGCCGCTGATGTCCGTGAGGTCGCCGCTGATGTCCATGAGGTCGCCGCGGATGTTCGAGAGGTCGCCGCTGATGTACGTGAGGTCGCCGCGGATGCCCGAGAGGTCGCCGCGGATGTCCGAAGGAGCACCTTCAATTTTTATAGAGTTCTTGTAGTAATAGATTGCCGATGTAATTCTTTTAAGTGCTTTTTTCATGGGTTATGTGTTAGTGGTTAATCTTTCTTTGCGTACGATTTTTCTTTGACGAACGCCACGCCCTGTCAATGTATCCTTTCTTGTATCCCTCCTCCCTCGCCCTCTCTTCTCTAAGGGTGTCGTCTTGTTGGTGTCTGTATGGGCAAGGACAAGAGGAGTTCCTACAATAAGTTTCGGCAGTTCCATTCTCTATATTTTTTTGGAAATCATCGTAGCCCAAGCATTTTTCACAGCATTGAGGGGTCGTGTTGTTGGTAGGGGTCATAGGTTCATTATAGCGACCCGACGGTAAGTGTCGATGGCGGCGGAGTGGATAACCTCGCGGCCGCCCGCTCGATGTACTCCTCGATATCCTGTATCGCCTCGTCGGTAGGTGGTCGGTCGCGCCCGTCGCCACGCAGCCGTATAAAGTCCTCGAGCCAGCTGAGGTTGTGGTGTAGGCCAACCAGCGTCTCTATGACGCTCGGCTTTCCTGGTGTGATGTAGATTGGTTCGGTCATGGTAGTCGTCTGTCTCCTCCTTCCAGCTCGACCATGTCGCACATCCCCGCTATCCTCGACGCGATGCGGTCCCCTACACTGTCTGACAGTTCCCCGAGGTCGAGGTTGCTCGTGATGATGACTGGCAACTTCCCCTCGTACCGTCGGTTGATTATCAGATAGAGTGTGTCCCGCACGAAGTCGGTCGCGTTCTCCGCCCCGAGGTCGTCGAGGAACAGGAGTCCGTGATGCTCCATGATGTACTCCTCCTCGTGGTCACGGTCGTACGCGTGCCTGCCGAAGTCGCGCTTGATCGAGCGTATGAGCTCGCTCACGTTCCAGAACAGCGGCGGCCTCTCTCCATTGTCGATCCACTGTTGCGCCATAGCCCACGCGATGTGCGTCTTACCGCTTCCGACGGCCCCGTGGAGGTATATGCCGCGGCGCGTCTGCTTTATTTTCTCGAAGAACCACTTCACCCCGTCTGGGACGTCTGCATACGTGGCCTTCTCGTACATACTCGGCTTGTTCATGTTCGCGACGTCTGCATACGTGACCTTCTCGTACATACTCGGCTTGTTCATGTTCGCGTCGCTAGGGTCTTCTTCATCCCGACGTACTTCCCGCCCGCCTTGTCGCCACCACCGAGATCTCGCTTGAGCGCGTTGACCAGGAAGCTCCTGTAGTTTCGGTATCGGCGCCCACTCCTTTCACAGTAGAGCATCAGGTCCTCCGCTTTGCTCTCGACGACCTTCTCCGAGACGGCGAAGCGTGTGGAGAGCTCCTTCAAGTCATCCTTTGGGACCTTCTTGAGGTATTCCATCGACGCGAGCGGATCCTTCTCTCTTAGCTTAGCTTCACTTAACTTAGCTTCACTTAGCTTGACATTCCGTTTGTTTCCGTTTGGTTTCCGTTTGGTTTCCATAGTATTCCACTCGTCATCTGGGAGAGGAGAATGCTGGAAAAGAGCCCTGTCTGTCTTGAGCGTTTGGTAGTCCTCCCACTTGAAGACGGTCATGTACGGCCTCCCCTCCACCTCGTACTTCTCGAGGAGTCCCTTCGCGTATAATTCGCCGAGCGCCGCCTCCACTTCGTTCGTTCCAGCATCGCAGAGCGGCACCACTATCGCCTTTACGATCCGCGGGTTCGCGTCGAGGTGCCCGTAGTCGTCGCAGTGCGGGATGATCCACGTGAACAGGAGCTTCGCGAAGTCGCTCACCTCCGAGAGACGCGTGGAGGTCGAGATGCTCTTGGCTATCATTCGTCGCTGTGCCATGTTGGTTTACTATACCGAGTCGACGCCTTTGCTCCTAATGGTCGCCTGTGCATAACTATTGACATATCAGAAGGGGATGTCGCTTGCACTAATCTCGCCCGCGTCCGCCGCCTGCGACTGACTCTCCGTGCTATCCTGCGCGGATGTATCGCTCCTGCCCCCGTCTTCGCGAGTGCTGGGGCCGAACTGGAAGGTCTCGACCACGACCTCGGTCCTGTACTGCTTCTTGCCGTCCTCCTTTCCCTCCCACGACCTCGTTTGTATGCGCCCCTCGATGTATATCGGCTTGCCTTTCTTCATGTACTGCGCGATGACTTCCGCTGTGCGACCGAATGCGACACAATTATGGAACTCTGTGCTCTCTTTTTTGCTCCCGTCCTTGTCCTTCCACGTTCGGTTCGTGGCGACGCCAAAGCTCACGACTGCCGACCCGCTCGGGAGGGACTTGAGCTCTGGGTCCCTCGTGAGGTTCCCGTAGATTATTGCTTTGTTGAGATACATGTTTGTTAGGTTAGTTTGTCAATTTCTGCTCGATACGCTGCGTCTATCTCCTTCGCCACGCGCGAGACGACCGAGAGATACCCCAGTACATCCAGCAGCGTAACCTCCACCTTGAAGCTCAGTATGCGGCCCGTGAAGCGAACCTCTCCATCCGTCTCCTCCGTCTCCACCCAGTCGAGCCACACCTCTGTCGGTAGTTTGCCGTAGAAGAGGTATATCAGCGCTGCGTAGTGAAGGAGCTGGCGGTGTTTGTTGGCCCTCGCTTGCGTCCACGGCACTCGCCCACTCTTATACTCTCGGAAACGTATCGGGTCCATACCGAATGTATCCAGCTTCCCGAGCAGAACGACCACTCCATGTAGCGTCTTGAAGTCGACTCTGATCTCGTGTTCTGGCTTCGCGTAGCGCGGCAGGAGCGCCACCACGGCCTCCATGAGCACGTCCCCTTCCTCGGCCCCCTTCTCGAGCGCATCCGACATCCTCTTGCCGAAGGTCATACCGCTATTCTCGAAGCCCGCGGCCCCGTGGACGTACTGGCGGATGTAGCGCTCTGGCGAGCGCATGAACATATCCACTTGGGTCCAAGAAAGGTACCCTCTAGGATTTAGGAGCTTCTTGGTCATTTTCTACTCTGGTCTGGCGCGTCGAGCATGTCCACCCTCTGCGAGATGAGCTTGTTGAGCTCCGCTTTCTGGACCGCGTTGAAGAGCTTACCGTCCTTGAGCTTCTCGGCATATACGACCAGACCGCCTGTGTCCTTCGTGGACGCGATCATCATCTTCGCACGCTCGAACATCTCCGCTGGCGTCATCTTCGGCGCTGGGGCGTCCTCGTTCTTGTCTAGGGTTCCCCAGTACACATCGAGCGCGATACCAAGGAACGAGGCGCACTTCTTGAGCGCGTCCGTTCCTGCGGCCTTGTACGCGTCGCCGATCGGCACCTTCTCGTGTATCGGATGCTGGCCGTACTGCCCCTTCGTGGCGCGGTAGCCGTTCTTGTGGTCGATGATGGTGAGCTCGCCGTACACCCACACCTCGCCCTCCGCCGACTTCTCATTCTTGCGCTCGGTCGTGCCCTTCTCCACGATCTTGAACTCCCATCCGAGCGGTGAGAAGGCCTCGTTGAGCTTGCTGATGACGTACCCGCCCTCGACATAACTCACACGCTTGCCCCCGCGCCCTGACTTGCTCTTGATGAGCGCCGCGGGCGTCTCCTGCTGTATCACGCTCGTCTGGCGTGGCGATAACTGCACCTCCTGCATCACGATCGCCGTGATGGCCTTCGACGCCAAAACCTTCGCCACGACCGCCTTCGCCTCTGTTTTCTTTTTCGTCATGTTGTTCGCTTTATTTTGTAATGCTCCCTATGTTGATCTCGATGCGACCACCTTCTCCTCGTATACCTCGGCCCCTGGCACTTTCATCCCCTTAAGCGCCTCCATTCGCGCGGACGAGCTCCACTCGATGAGCCCCGTCTTCGCGAGGTACTCCAGGTCGGCACCGCCGAGTGTTCCGAGCTCTGCGAGCCGCACCTTCTTCACGTTTCGGAACGTTATCGCCCCGACGCTCCCCTGCACCGTGGTCGGTGCATCCTCGATCTTCTCCATTTTCGCGACGGCCGTCTCTGGCTTCATGTAGCCCGTCTCGACCTTCTTCGCGAGCGCGAGTCGCTTCTTCTCGTTCTCCGCATCTATCACCTGCTGGTAGTCGAGCATCTTGCCCTTCACCACGCGCTCCGCGTCCGCGAGATTCGCCTCGATTGGCTTGAAGAGATCTCGCGAACTGTTGAGCGCCTCCATAAGCGGGCGCGTTATCGTTTCCTTCCGCTCCTTGATCATCTTGGCGACCGTCTTCATCTTCGAGAGCAAGATGGTCGCCAACGTCATCTGCTCTGGACTCTTTATCTCGAGCTCCTGCGCCGCGGTCAGCGCTTTCGTCGCCTGCGTCTTGACGACCGCAATCTCCTTCGTCTCTGGCTCCGTCTTGAATGTCTCGGTCATATTATTTGACTGGTGAGCTGATAAATACCCCGTGCGCATCGCACTGTGCTTTCTGCCACGAGGCAAGGAAATAGCCAGGATAGGCGTCTGCCTCCTGGCTCCATTTTGTGCACTCTGCGAGCTCACTCTTGCTGGTCCCGACCAGTACGGCCGCGACAACTGCGATGGTGAGTGCTATGAACGCTGCTGTGGTGATGATTGCTTCCTTCATATCTGGGTACGCTTTATGGTTTCTTATAATCGCACTTCTTCATAGTATACCGACCCGTCGCCATTGTCCACGGCATAATAAGCCACCTGTGGATAAACTTTCAGGCGGTCAAAATAGCCCGTATTTCCTACCTATTTTGGCGGTCTGCCGAGCTTCTTCACGCACCAGGGGAACTGATTCTGCCATTTTA
>MNWN01000020.1 GCA_001872545.1 Parcubacteria group bacterium CG1_02_58_44 | reverse complement strand
CCGTCACTACCCCCACCACCCCCACCCCGCCGAAGGACGGGCCGAAGGTCACCGAGACTACGACCGAGGTCCCCCGCATCAGCGAGGGGAAGGCGACCACCAAGTCGGTCGTCGACCACGTCGACAAGGGGAAGAAGCCCAACAGCTTCAACCTCTTCGCCATCGTCGCCATCGTCGCCATCGCCGCCGCGCTCATCGCGCTGGTCGTTGCCCTCGGGCGTGCGTCCACCGACGACCTGGCGACCAAGGTCAGCCAGGTCGACCACGACGCCCTCAAGGTCGAGGTCGGCGACAAGGCCGATGCCGCGAAGACGGCCGAAGCCCTGAAGCTGAAGGCGGACAAGACTGAAGTCGCCGCCCTGAAGACCGAAGTCGACGCCCTCAAGACCGATGTCGCCCTCAAGGCTAGCCAGGCCGACGTCGACGCCCTCAAGGTCGACGTCGCTGACAAGTCCAGCCAGGCTGATGTCGACGACCTGAAGTCCGACGTCAACGTCCTGAAGGCGTCGCGCGAAGCGGCCAAGAAGGCCTGGATCGCCGGGCGCGATCAGCGTCTGGCGCAGAGTCGAGCCCTCGAGGCCGCCGCGGGACTTTCCACGAAGGTGGAGGACATCGACGCCCGGGTCACCGTGGTCGAGGGAGACCTCACCGTGAACTCGCAGCGCATCCAAGCGCTCGAGACCCGGCCGGTGCCCCTCGCCTCGGCCCCGACACAGAGGGGAACAAGCTCCCTCACCCTCCGGGTGAAGAGCGAGTAACCTTCAACTGCTCACAATGGTACAGAGCAGTATAATCAAAGTACCCCTCCGTCGGACAATCGGAGGACAGCGATTTCAGGTACCAGTCCGAGGTACCTGGACAAGTCTCGTTGGTTGTCTCCCTGAGACGATCGACGATCAAGCCGCAGCCATTTTCTTCACAAAAGAAAATGGGACTGCTAGTAAACATCTTGCGAAGCTTACGAGGCCTACAGGGCTTACGAGGCTTACAAATTAGGTGTAGACTAGCAGTTCTCGCGGAGTTTAGAAATAGACACGAGAGACTGATGTTCATTACATTTTTACTAGAACCAAATAAAATTTTCACTATCCAATCGTGGTAAGGAAGTTGTAAAAAAGATTGGCTTTTGTAAGCCTTGTAGGCCTTGTGAGCCTCGTAAGCCTTTTTTATATCTTCCTTACTGCGCCGTCCGCTTATTGCGAGATGGGTGGACGGTGAGGATTTCGTCAACTTTTTTCCGGCCGTAAGTGACCGGATTGTGAGGAAATCATGAAGACCATGAAGTTTGCTCTTGCGATGATCACGTTAATCATCGCCGTCGCCGGGACGCACCCGGCAGTTCTGGCTGAGGCCATCACGGTCGAAGCCACTCTGACGTGCCCGACGGGACAGTTGATCGTGAAGACGGTTGACTGTCAATCGGGCGAGACGGTCGTCGCTGAAGGAACTTGTTCCGACGGGACGATCGTGACGAGTGAAGTGAGGTGTTCATTCCTCAGTGAGAAGAGAGTCGTCTCAAGCTGGTCTGACCAGCTGAAGCTCGATGCGACTCTCATGGTCGGTGGCAAGATCGGCACTGGAGCGATGACATCGCTCCAGCTAGCGCTGACCTGGTATCCGTCGGCTGGGCACCACGGCCTGCGCATCTTCGGAGGTGCTGGCTACAGTTTCGAGCCCTACCACTTTGTGGGAGGACTCGAGTACGTCTTCCGGGCGAAGGATTTGGAGCTTGGTCTCGGACTGAGCACCCACAACTTCAAAAGCGCCGACTTCCGTCTCGCCGACACCGTGCTTTCGGGCATGGTCGAAGCGAGGTGGAACGTAGAAGACCCTATCTTCCTCACGTTCCAGGGGCACTTCGGTGCCACCTGGGACAACGATGGAGGACGAGATTCCTTCATTGGCCTCTTCGGAGGCCTCGGCGTGCGGTTCTGGTGAGATAGATGTACAGCTCTTTGTTCAAGAGTATAAAGAGAACAACCGGGTGGGGAACAATGAGATTATGACAGACTTTGCAAAATCCCTACCCCTCCCGTGTTTTCTTCCTATCTTGTATGGGAAGAGAAGAATGGGAGTTGAAAATCATTATTGACAAAATAGCCAAAATGTGCTATACTCAGCTGTTAATTCTTAGTAAAATAGTTCATTACAATTTATTAGTAATTAGTAATTAGTAATTAGTAATTAGTAAATACCAAAAGTAGCTTCAGGAATTAGTTCATATCAATTATGTGAATTTATTCCTGGAGCTGCTTGCGAGATTCACTCGTAAAGTAGTAATAGGGCGGGCTTCACGCCTGCGGACTTCGGTCCAAAAGTGTGGAGCTACGCGCCGAAATCGCTAGCTCCTCGTGTTCGGAGAAGAAGACATGACGAAGTTCATGGCCGCGTTGGCCATTCTGTTCCTGATGACTGGATGCGAAAGCGTCCCCCCGGCCGAGGGTCTCGGTCAGACGAACAACAACTACGTGTTGAAGTTCGTCGAGAACCTCGACCTCGACGGTGATCAGTTCATCGCCGGGGACGTGACTTCGGAAGCACGGGCGCAGTGCTCGTACGAAGGCTCCGACTTCATGGAGGAGTTCTGTGTCGGGCAGGTCACCGCGGCCCTCAAGGGAAGTGGCGACTGCGACGGCAATCCGTATGATGATGCGTCGCCGTGTCCGAAGGATCCGGTGGCTGCCAAGCAGGTCGATTGCTCCAACTCGAACTTCACGATGTGCTCCAAGTGCATCAACCCCGGTGCCACCGAGGTGAACGACGGCGTGGACAACAACTGCGATGGCAACATCGACGAGGGATTCGAGGCGTGTCCCGCCGGCTACACCGGTAGTGGCACGAACTGCACCGACATCAACGAGTGCGCGACCGGCAACGGCGGATGCTCCGTCAATGCCACCTGCGCCAACACGCCGGGCAGCTTCACTTGCTCCTGCAACGCGGGCTACACCGGCAACGGTGTCACCTGCACCGACGTCAACGAGTGCGCGACCGGCAACGGCGGATGTTCCGTCAACGCCACCTGCGCCAACACCGTCGGAAGCTTCACCTGCTCCTGCAACGCGGGCTTCACCGGCAACGGCGTGGTCTGCGTGGACAGTTGCCTCGACGTCACCTGCTCGCTCATCGGGCAGCTCTGTGTGCTGGGTCAGTGCGTCAACCCGACGTGCGACCCGACCCATGACGTGGGAGGAGACGAGACCGTCGGCGACTGCTTCGCCCTTCGGGACGAGGCTGGCGTGACCGACGTCTACGGTTACTACTGCGCCGAGGAGGGGGTCTGTACCCCCTACGAGGACCAGGATGGTGACCAGTTCGCCGACGTGCCGGAGCGCTTCTGCGCCGATGGCATCGACGGCGATCTCGACGGCAAGATCGACACAGCCGACAGCGACTGCGCTCCTGCCCCTCCGACCACACCTTGCGATGGTGTCACCTGCGGGACGAACCAGTTCTGCTCGGCCGGGCTCTGCTTGAATGCGGGCCAGGCCGTGTGGTGCTGGGACGCTCCCACGGGCGTCGACACGAACGGGAACGATCTGTTCGACCCGAGCTGTCATGAGATGGGCTACGTCAGCCCGCTCCTCTGGCTCTTCGAGTCCTACGTGACCGCGCCTCCGTTCTGTAAGAATGCCCCTGTGTCTGCGCAGGCTCGTCCGACCTCGGTCGGATGTTGCATCGCGCCGGCGGCCCTGGTCAACGGGGCTGTTGGTGCCTGCGTCACGCAGGACTTCTACCCCTACGCGCTCTAAAGGCGTAGGCTAGGGTCACTTCTCCCTAGATCGCAAAAAATGAGTCGCTGGTAAGTACACCAGCGGGCAGTGTGGAGTAACTACCCACATACGTTAGCTCGAAAAAGTACACACAACAACAAAAGGGGGACACGGGATGGTCGCAAAACGAAGAAATACTTCGCTTGCGACCATCCCACAACACATTTGAACAGAAGTTTATTATGAAAAAAAGTAAGACCTTTCTCGTAATTATATTCTGTGTAGATTTGTTGGAGAAATAGTTTGTAAAGTTTATAAAGTTAGAAAGTTCATAAAGTTTATTTGCACCTGAGAAGGTGTTTTTTTGTTTTCATTTTACAATTTCCCCTCCTAATAGCGGTAGTGCACAGATATTTTATTGATAATCCAATAAATTATGCACAACCCTACAAATATTTGTCACAGGTCAAGTGTTGAACCTTTTTTTATTAAATTTAGACGTCATCCCGAGCGACTGGAAGGAGTCGAGGGATCCCCTTGCTGTCTAATCTTCCAAACAATGATTCTGGGATTCCTGCCTGCCGGCAGGCAGGTCTCGACTTCGTTCACTCGTCCCTCGTTCACTTCGCTCGGAATGACGTTTCTATTTT
>MNWN01000038.1 GCA_001872545.1 Parcubacteria group bacterium CG1_02_58_44 | reverse complement strand
AAAATTTGCCACGAGCATCCGCGGGATTATTCGAGCGGAAGTTGAGGTCGTCAAAAGAAATGAGCTGCACAAATTTGTCGTTCTCCCAAAGCGCTGGGTTGTTGAACGTTCGTTTGGCTGGCTCGAAAAGAGTCGGAGACTATGGAAAAACTGCGAACGAAAACTCAATACCAGTTTGCAAATGATGACGCTGGCGTTTCTCGTACTGCTACTCAAAAGATTTTAGACAGGCTCTAAACACAAAACGACATGAGTGTCAAGGTATCAGACCAAAAAAGTCACCTTCCCGTCTGCCAGGAATGACATTTCTAAGACTCAAACCCGAGAACTGAGTGCCAAACAAAAAAAGGCGCCGTACCGAGGGGTCGTGCGCCAAAAAGTAGATTGTATCCAGACTCCGGCCCTAAAAGGCCAAAATCTATTGAAAAGAATAACACTCTGCGAGACCGACCGCAACAACCTATAGCCGAATAGCGAAACAGTTTCTTCCGACATTTCAAAAACCTCCTTCGCTCAAGCCGACAAAACATAGTTTATCTTGGATAGGTATCAAGAAATGACACTCCCCGGGCTCACGCCCGGGGTTTCTGCGTTGCAAAAGAAAAAGGAACGACCTATCAGTCGTTCCCCTATGAACAATCGGAAACGGGATAAACCGACACGTTTCCGGCGCATCGGATATCTTCTTCATGACTGCCATCGATAGCCAAGCCCAGCGAGACTACCGCCGAACCGCAGTCCGCTACAGTGACGGTTTTTCCTTATGGAGAGCTCGAACCATGGCTTTAAGAGCAGAAGCCAATTTCTCGGCGCATTCCACGACCCGATCTTCCCACTCGGAACCGTCGGTTCCCTGTTCAGCGATGAGTCCGGACAGTTCGACCGATTTGTCCCTCACGTCACTAAAGCTCCAGGCGCCATTCAACTGAGCTTCGGATTTCTGGGCTTTCAGAAAATCCACGACGCCAGTGCTGTCCTGATGTCCGACAACGACACGCCATCGATCGTTCCAAGCAGCAATGATCAGATCATGACCATCCGGAATTTTCGTTATCTTTAAAAGATGACCTAGATGCTCCAATTGAACTAAAAGGTCGGCACCTCTGATCATCCAGACTATAGACTCGTGAAAAGGCCTCGGTCCACTCTCCTGTCGGCTTACCATCAGTTCCTCCTAGTCCCGAACCGTCCATGGCATAACGGCCCGACAGACGAAGATACGACAGTCGTGGCAAACAGTCAAGACCGAACACCATAGACCGAACCAAATCAGGACCGGCCAAGAGCCATCGACCGAACTACTGAGAACACCAGTCGGCCGCGATTCGACTAAATAGGTGACCAAAAAATCCGACTGACAGTCGGATTTTCCTTTTCGTCTGGTGCCCTCGACAGGACTTGAACCTGTACGGGTTGCCCCACATGGACCTAAACCATGCGTGTCTGCCAATTTCACCACGAGGGCCGGGAGTCAGTGCTGCGGATCAGCGCACGCCTTTACCACCGCAAAGTGACCTTCCATATATATACAGTCTGACAAGGACGGAATCAAGGCTGACCGACCAGCTTCTCACAACAACTGCAGTCGGCTTGGGGATAAAATCGACATCGGTCGATTTTTTGGCTCGAAAAAAAGGCTTTTGACGTCGGGACCACAATGTCATAAAAGAACCTCGCGGCGCCGCACCTTGTGCAACTAACCATTTCGACATGACCATACGGCGACTGACCAAACGTCTGTCGGCCCTGGCGTTCTGTGCGATGCTCCTGGCACCGCTGGCCGCGCCGACTGACGCACTGGCCTCCGAGATTTCGTGCGGCCAAAACCAAGGTACGTGTTCCTGCTGCGTCTGCATCTGCCAATGCGGCTGTTCGACCACCGGTGGCGGTGGTTCAACCGGATGCGCGAATGCTGACGACACGGGCAATCAAGATACGAACGAGGCAACTTCGGACGACGACGTCCAAGCCGAGGACTCATCCTCTGATGATGAGACGGTGACGACCGAAACCGACGATGCCGCTTCGAACGACGAAACTGAATCAGAGACGACTGCCGACTCGAGCGCGAACCTGCGCCTCAACGAGCTGCTGCCCAATCCGGTCGGTACGGACACGGCTGGCGAGTTTATCGAGCTCACCAACCTGGACGGCAGTGCAGCCCAGCTGATCGGCTGGCTGATCCGCGACGGCAAAGGCAAGACCTTCGCTCTGCCAGAGGAGCTAGTCGCGGCTGACGGGCAGGTGTACTTCCCTTACTCTCAGACCAAACTGACGCTCGTCAATTCCGGCGGGTTACTGGAACTGGTCGCACCCGACGGTTCGGTTCGCGACTCAATCAGCTACTCTGAGTCCGAAGAAGGACAATCGTTCGCCCGTTCGGGAAGCGACTGGTTCTGGACCTTGACTCCGACTCCAGGGACGGCCAACGTAATCGCGACCAATAGTGAGGACGAGACGGCTGATACGACGACGGGCAGTGAGACCGACACTGCTGACGACATGGCCGATGAAACTACTGACAGTGAGACTGACGAAACCACCGACGAAGCTGCCGCAGAGACGGAGAGCGATTCCACCGAGGAGTCGGCTTCGGAAACCGCTGAGGCGACAACGGCCAACGTGGTCCTGTCCGAGTTCCTGCCCGATCCGACCGGCGATGATGCGACCGGCGAGTGGATCGAGCTGCAGAATCTCGACGTGTCCGAGGCCGACCTGAACGGCTGGCTGCTCGACGACATGGAGGGCGGCAGCAGTCCGTTCGAGCTGGATGGACTGACCATCTCGGGCGGCGGCTACTTGGTGCTCGCCCGACCAACCACCAAGTTGGCGCTAAACAACGACGCCGACTCGGTCCGGTTGATCCGTCCGGACGGCAGCGTTGCCGACCAGACGAGCTACGACGACACCAACGAGGGAGAGTCGCTGGCCCGCGGCGAGGATGGCTGGTTCAGGACCGACTCGCCCACACCGGGGGCGGAGAATGTCCTGCCGACCACCGCGTCGGATAGCGATACCGACAGCGACGCGGGTGACGAAGATGAGACCGCTGCCGTCGAGGAGCTGCCAATCATCTCGGTCGAGCAGGCGCACGACGTACCGAACGAGACCCGAGTGAGAGTCAGCGGCGTGGTGACCATGCCGTTCGGCATCATCGGGCAGACAATCTTCGGCCTACGCGACACCGACTCCGACTATGGCGCCACGATACGCGTGTACGGCAGCGACCTTCCGGAGCTGCGGGTCGGCGACATAGTGACAGTAGGCGGAACAGTCCGCCGGCGGGACAGCGGCGAGCTGCGCATCGATACCTCCGGACCCAATCCGGTCGTGGTGACCGGCTGGTCCGACCAGCTCGACGCCCCGGTCGTCCGTCTAGAGGAGATCGACGGAACCGGTGCCGGACTGGCCGTAACCGTGAGCGGCATCGTCACCGACACGGGTGATGGCTGGTTCATCTTGACCGACGACAGCGCGGAACACGAAATCAAGGTCGAGCTTCCGGCCGACTCCGGCCTGACGGTCACGGCGGGAAGTCCGATCTCGGTCCGCGGCATCGTCCGGGTCCAGAGATCGGTCGTGGCCCTGACGGTTCTGGACGGCGACGACCTGACCGTCGAGACGGTCGAGGGCGACCTGGCGGCTGCCGGAACAGACAGTGCCGACGGAACTGACGGCTCGGCCGAGGAAGGCTCGTCGGATACCGGCGGCTACCTGCCATTTGCCGTGGTCGGCGCCCTGGGCGCGGGCGGTGCGGCTTACCGCGGTCTGCGGCGAGGTGACGGCAGCGGCAAGAAAAAACGTGCCTAGCTAGGCAGACAAGAGCACGACAAGCAAACTCGAAGCCGCCCTATTTAAAGAGGGCGGTTTCGTCTGGCCTAGGACCGGTCAGACTTAGACGGATGGGAGTTGACAGCAGACAGGCCAATTTATAGTATAGGAAGGCAAAAAGATGCGGGTATAGTACAAAGGCTAGTACATCGCCTTGCCATGGCGATGATACGGGTTCGATTCCCGTTACCCGCTCCATGTCAAAACCGGCCGACAGGCCGGTTTTGAATTACAGATGGTACGGGAGTCGAACCCATCTCTGTCTACCACCATTCTGACTATCAATCTCTGTCGTCCCGGGCTTGACCCGGGGCCCAGAGGCAAAAGGGATCGGATTCTGGATCCCGGATAATCGCTGACGCGATTTCCGGGATGACAGATTAAGGAGAAATGTGGTTCCGGGATAACAAAAAATGACTTTAAAAGAAAGCCGTGCAGCAGCACGGCACCCGAAGAAGTCGTCTCTATTCAATGGCCTCTTTTTTTCTTCTCTACTTCTTTTGGCTGAAGCGATATTTCGCAATCGAAAAATTTAGAAGCATAAGCAGCCAACTCTTCCGATGGGTCCATCTAGTCGTCAATCCGACCTTCATCCAGTTCCGCCTGAAGAAGACGGATCAACTCCTCTCGCTTATCTATAGGGTAATTGTTGAGTTAGCCACCAAGAACGAGCTGTAGCAGTGCTCGTTCTTTCGTTTTCTGGTCATGATTCCGGTGGTTGTACCTCCACGCGATCTCACCTGCAAAGTACCCAAGCCTTTCTCTCCGCATGCCGCCAACGGTTCCCATGGTCCTCTTCATGAAGCCCCAGAAGCCCTCGATGCCGTTTGCGTGCACGATGCCTCGCACATACTCTCCGGCGGCTGTGGTCGACCCGTTCGTGCCG
>MNWN01000046.1 GCA_001872545.1 Parcubacteria group bacterium CG1_02_58_44 | reverse complement strand
GGGGAAAGAAATGAGCGGCCATGCGCGCTTCACGAAGGAGACGGGGATCAAGGTGTATTTCGCCCATCCGGCATCGCCATGGCAGCGCGGGACGAACGAGAACACCAACGGGCTCATCCGGCAGTACTTCCCCAGAGGAACGGACTTCAGGACGGTACCGACCCGTGAACTGAAGCGGGTACAGCGCCAGCTCAACGACAGGCCGAGACAGGTACTCGACTATCTCAAACCGGACGAAGTGTTCAACAGGCTCGTTGCGTTAAAAGTCTGAGACTGCCGGTGAAATTGCAGGAATGTAGGAGGGGAACAGAATGACGTCGCAGGCTTTTTTGATGCAAAATCAAAAATCCGGCCATGGCCGGATTTTTTAGTGGATGTTTTCTGATCGTTTGGTTGATTAAACGATGGTTTTTATTTTTGTCGACTGACGACAGTCTTTTGTTGCCCTACTCGTTTCAGCCAGTACTGCCGAAGCCGCTCCGACTGGTCGTGACGACGACCTCATGCTCGACCAGTTCGACCTGGGCGACCGGTACGATAAGCGCCTGGGCGATGCGCTCGCCTCGCTCGACCGTGATGGGTCGGTCGGTCCAGTTCATGACTTGGATCTTTAGCTCGTCGTTCGGCCCGCGGAAGTCCTGGTCGATGATCCCGATTCCGTGCGGCACCGATAGCCCCTTCTTGGGCGTCGACGACCGTGCGGCCAGGATCAGGGTGAAGCCCGACGGGATCTGCACGATCAGGTTGGCGGGCAACAGGGCCAGTTCGTTAGGCCGGACTGTCGTGGTCTCGCGCACGTAGAGGTCGAAGGCGACCGACCCTGATGTCTCGTACTTGGGCAGCGGGAGTGTCTTGTCGATTCGGGTTATCGGTAGCTGCATAACGTAGCTTGAGGCGATGAAAGGCAGCCGGTCTTTTGCATCGGCCGGCTGCGGCGGCTGACCGTTCCACCTTACATCATTCCGGTGGCGTCGGCCACGGCCTCGATCAGGAAATGCGCGGCGGAGAAGGAGACCATCATGATGACCAGTCCGATGATCGCGCTCTTGATTCCGTTGATGGCCATATCCTTGGCCTCCTCGTCCCCCCCGTGCGTCATGTACTTGAAGCCGGACAGCATGATCATGAGCACCAGAATGAAGCCAACCAGTCCGAGCATGGACCGAATGATGCCGCTGATCAGGATCCGTATGTCGTCGCTCGGCAGCCCGAAGGAAGCCGCAAAGTTCATTCCAAGATCGATTTGGGCTGAGGCTGCCGGAATAAAGATGACAAACAGAAAGCCACTGACCGTCAGGATGGTCAGCAGTTTTCTTGCCGTCGACGCTTTCATTCCGAAATCAGTCATTATCCTGTGCCTTTTCGGGAAAGTTTCTCCACATCTGCGAGGCCTGCGGTTCGCGGGCTCCGTAGTATTTGGAGTTCAGTTTGCCGGTGTTGTAGGGCTGTTCGCAGGCCGAGGTCATGGTCGAGAAGGAAATCTGCGCGATGGGCATGCCGTAGTAGAGCTTGACCGGCAGCTTGCCGACGTTCGACAGCTCTAGGGTCAGCTGCAGGCGGTTGCCCGGGTCCAGATAGCCGGCCGTGGCGTGGATGATGATGCCCAACCGTCCCAGCGAGCTCTTGCCCTCCAGTCGGCCGACCACGTCGTTGCCCACTCCGGTGATCTCCTTCACCAGCCCTAGCGCGAATTCGCCGGGATGCAGGATGAAGGGCTGTTCGTCCTCGATGACGATCCGGCGCATCAGTCCCTCGACCGGTTGTCGAACATCGATGATGTAGTGGTTGACGGTGTCGAACACCAGGAACGTTCGGTCCAGATGCAGGTCAACCGAAGCAGGCTGTACGCATTCCGGCAGGAACGGCTCGATGGTGATCTTGCCCTGTTCGATATATTTTCTGATGTCCCTGTCGGATAGGATCATAGCCTTTCCGTTAGGCCGCGCAAGATGAAACTAGGCGGCAACTTTGATTCCCGGCCCCATGGTCGAGGTCAGGACCATACCCTTGATGTAGGTGCCCTTGGAAGTGCTGGGCTTGGCGCGCCTCAGCGACTCCAGGAAGGCAGTGAGATTTTCGGTCAGCTGCTCGTCGCTGAACGAGGCCTTGCCGATCGCCTGGTGGACGTTGGCGGTGTCGTCGCATTTGAAGGCGATCTTTCCGCCGCGCATGTCCTTGACCGCCTGTCCGACGTTCTGGGTGACGGTGTCGTTCTTGGGGCTCGGCATCAGTCCGCGCGGACCCAGTATCTTGGCTACCTTGGCCAGCTTGGGCATCATGTCCGGCGAGGCGATGGCCACGTCGAAGTCGCACTTGCCAGTCTTGACGATCTCGGCCACCAGCTCCTCGCCGCCGACCAGTTCGGCACCCGCGTCCTTGGCGTCCTTCTCGTGCTCCGGGGAGGAGACGAAAGCGGCAATACGCTTCTTTTTGCCCGTGCCATGCGGCAGGTTGGAGGTGGTGCGGACCTGCTGATCGCTCTTCTTCGGGTCCACTCCCAGACGCACGTGCACTTCGATCGTGGAGTCGAACTTGGTGTTCGAGGTCTTCTTGACCAGGGCGATTGCCTCGGTCAGTTCGTAGGTTTTGTTGTTGTCGAAAGAGGTCCTCAGTTCGTTATAGCGCTTTCCGTGTCTCATAGCGGTTGGTGGTTCAGGCGAGCCGCCGACGGCAGCTCTCCCACTTTGGTTAATTTAGTCGTGAGTTCGGTGTAGGTGGGCCGCAGTTACGGCTTCACCTCGAGGCCCATCTGTCGGGCCGTACCCTCGATGGTGCGCATGGCCGCCTCGATGTCGCTGGTGTTCAGGTCGGGCATCTTCTTTTCCGCGATTTCGCGAACCTGAGCCTTGGTGACGGAGCCGATTTTTTCTGAAAGAGGCTTGCCCGATCCCTTCTTGATGCCGGCGGCCTTCTTGAGCAGTTCCGCGGCCGGAGGGGTCTTGAGGATGAAAGTGTAGGTCCGGTCCTCGTAGACTGTGATCACGACCGGAGTGATGTCGCCGTTGAACTGCTGGGTCTGGGCGTTGAATTTTTGGCAGAACTCCGCGATGTTGAGGCCGTGCTGGCCCAGGGCCGGACCGATAGGCGGCGCTGGATTGGCCTGACCGGCGGGTATCTGCAGCTTTATTTGAGTTTTTACCTTCTTAGCCATAGTGGTTGGACGGTCTCCGGATCGGGCGCACTGCATTCGACTTCCCTCGCTTCTAGCTCACCGTACCTGTTCACAGTACGGCTCGCTTCGTCGCTCAGTCCAGTCGGATACATTGCATCCCGTCCGAAGTCCGTTTGATGGTTGAGTAGAAATGTAAGGCCTGAATACGGAGAGAAGCGATCCCGAGTCCACCGGGATCCTCCGCACGTCTGCCGTAGACTAGCCTTTTCTGGGCCTTTTGGCAAGAGCCAGCCCGTTGTCCAAAGCAAATACCTGTCTGTACTTAGCTAAGTACAGACAGGTATTAATCAGTGAAGGCGGGTCAATCATAGACCAAAAACGTCGGGTTTTTGCCCCGACGCTTGGTTTTTGGGTTTTGATCAAACTGGCCTGATTCCGATCTCCAGTGCGCCGAATTCCGCCTCATCTTCGGGTGAGTAGTATTGGCGTAGGTCCTTGATGAAGTCGTTCTTGTCGGAGGTCGGATATCGCTCCTTCACTCCTTCGTATAGGGTAGCGAAGTCCGGATAGGTGTTCAGCGATACGACTTCGACCGTCAGTTTCTCCTGGAAGTCGGGACGCTTGCTGAACTCGATTCGGTCTCCGATCTCGATTAGTCTTCTTTTCTCGTCATTAAGCCGCAGTTCGTCGGTTTTCTGACCGGATCTGATTCGATCGAACGGATCGGGATGCAGTCTCATGCGGTGTGTTTGCTTTCCGTTCATATTCTCATTCTGAACGTCTCGAACCGAAACCGGTCTAGGCCTTCTTGATCTGCAGGAAGTCGAGTTCGACCGGGGTTTCGCGTCCGAACATCGAGACCAGAACCTTGATCTTGCCGCGGGACTGATCGATCTCCGAGACCTTGCCTTCGAAACCCTTGAACGGACCATCAGTAATAGTGACCGCAGAGTTGACCTCGACGTCGATCTTGTATTCCGGCTCATCGACGCCCATGCGTTTCTGCAGCGCCTTGATCTCCGTGTCGGACAGGGGAGTGGGGATGGTGCCGGTACCGATGAATCCGGTGACGTTCGGCGTGTTGCGGACCACGTACCAGGAATCGTCGTTCACGAGCATCTCGACCAGTACGTAGCTGGGGAAGATCTTTTCTTCCACCACCTTGCGCTTGCCATTCTTGATTTTGATCTTCTTCTCCTTGGGAATGAGCACATTGAAGATCTTTTCTTGCATGTCCATGGACTCGATGCGCTGTTCGAGGTTGTGCTTGACGTTCTCTTCGTAACCCGAGTGGGTATGGATCGCGTACCAGCGTCTTCCGCGTTTTTCTACTTGTTTCGGCATAGGTTTTGACGTAGGCGGGCAGCCGGGTGCCCGAAATGTACGTTAGTTCTTTTTGGAGTGATGACGATTCGTTTGGTCTAGCTCAGGATCTGTCGGAAGCCGATCTCGAACAGCTTGTCCGCCAGCGCGAAGAACGCGCCCATGGCGACCGAGATGCCGATTACGACTAGGGTGTCGCGGATGACCTGCTTGCGGGTGGGCCAGGAGACCTTCCTGAGCTCCTCGCGGGAGTTGCGGGCGTAGTTGACCAGCGGATTGTTGCTTAGCGATATTTTTGCCATATTTTCTTGGTCCTAAAAACCGCCTGATGGCGGCTCTTCTGAATGGCTGAACTATACATCAGATGTCCAGTTGGCGCAAGCCCATGTATCCGGTCAACAATTGTGGCACGGTCAGTTAAGTGAATAAGCAGCAAGCACCTCAGTTGGTGTTTTTCCTCCGAGCGCCCAATGCGG
>MNWN01000010.1 GCA_001872545.1 Parcubacteria group bacterium CG1_02_58_44 | reverse complement strand
CTCGCGCCCCGGACCCCCTTCGGGACGGTCCCGCGCGGCACGGGTCGGCCCGCTCCGGCGGCGGTCCGCCCTAACTCTCGGCGTCCGGCCCTCGCCTGCCGGCTCGGGACCCAGCACGGACGCCTCCGAGGTTGCCGCGTCGGGGCCGTCCCGCAAATAGATCGGATCCTGGATCCCGGATACAGTTCGCTGCGCTCGCGGTTCCGGGATAACAAACGAAAAGCTTCCCGCTGAGGGAAGCTTTTTTGCAGACGTATCTTTCTTGTCTGGAGGCAACTACTGCCAGCCCTTGGCCAGACGGGCCTCGGCGATCCGGCGCACGGCCAGGGCGAAGGCCGCCTGCCGCAGCGTCACGGAGTTCGCGTCGGCCTCACCGCGTACGTCGACATAGGCCTGCTTCATCAGCATCTCCAGCTTCTGCCGCACCTCGTCGTAGCCCCAATAGTAGCCCAGCCGGTTCTGCACCCATTCGAAGTAGGATACGGCCACGCCTCCGGCGTTCGACAGCACGTCTGGCAGCACGACCACGCCACGCTCAGCAAACACCACGTCGGCCTCTGGCACGGTCGGACCGTTCGCCAACTCGAGTACGATCTTGGCCCTAACACGTGACGCATTCTCCGCGGCCAGCTGGTTCTCGAGTGCGGCCGGAACGATCACTCGGCAGTCGGTCTCGAGTATCAGTGCCGGATCGGCATCCTGTCCGCCGGCGAAACCGGCCACCGCCCCAGTACGGCTCTTGTGTTCGATGAGCGCCTGCGGATCGAAACCGGCCGGATTGGCCGTCGCACCGCGCGAGTCGGATACGGCCACGATCCGGTAGCCGCGCTCGTGCGCCAGGCGGGCGAAATGCTGTCCGGCATTGCCGAATCCCTGGACGGCGATGGTCACGGATGACGGATCAGCCCCCTCCTTCTTCAGATGCTCGTCGAGCACGAACAGTCCGCCCTGCCCAGTCGCGGACATGCGCCCCTTACTGCCGCCAACGGCGAGCGGCTTGCCGGTCACCACGCCCGGCACCTGCCGGCCGGCGTAGCGCGCGTACTCGTCGGCGAACCAGGCCATGATCTGCGGCGTGGTGTTCACGTCCGGTGCAGGTACGTCCACGTCCTCTCCGACGAACGGCGCGATCGCGCGGAAGTAGGCACGCGACAGCCGCTCCAATTCGGCCGGAGACAGCTTCTTCGGATCCACGGTCACGCCGCCCTTACCGCCGCCATACGGTACGCCGACGACTGCGCACTTGATGGCCATCCAAAAAGACAGGGCCTTCACCTCGTCGAGGTCGGTCTGCTGATGAAAGCGCACGCCTCCCTTGAACGGACCGCGCGAATCGTCGTACTGCACCCGATAGCCGGTGAAGGTGCGCACCGAACCGTCGTCCATCCTTACCTGAAACGACACCTCGAAGATGCACTTAGGGTGACGCAACGCCTCAAGCACCGACGGATCCGGCTTGGCCACCAAGGCTGCCGCATCGAGCTGTCTCATCGCATTCTGAAAGACTGACATAGAAAAGATTGGTTTAGTTTCCAGCCTCTTCAGATTACACCCTCAGCGGCCGAACGCAACTAAAACCAAAAAAGAGGCCAGTGGACCCCATCGAACGGACTGACTAGACCTTCTCCCCGAACTTTCTGACCAGAAATATCTCCGTATCGGTGGCACTTGAATCAAAGACCTTCATAACCGCATCCCTAACACCAAAGATAAAGTTGGAATCATCCAGCGCGGAAACTTCCTCCCTGTTCATCCATTTAAGTTCGAGACCGTTCTCTGCTACAAGATCGTACTGCCCAGATATGTGTCCCTCAAAATAAAAAAGAATGGAATCTTTCTTGGACCAAACATTAACTGTTGCCTGCAAAAAACGTCCGATCTCAACCGTCAGTTCAGTTTCCTCCTTAACTTCGCGCATAGCCGCCTCCATCGGCGTCTCCCCCATTTCGACACCCCCACCGGGAAGATTATATTTAAGGTTCCCTTCACTATCCTTTTCTCTGGTCATCAAGACAACCCCTTCGCGAAGAACGACACAGGAAGCGTAGAGGGTAACGTTCAGGTTGCCAGACATAAATGAGTTTTTAAGGGAGTTACTGTGCGTCCGACTGACAAATACCAAAAATAAAAGCAGACTTCAGATTGGATGAAATGTAGTTGCCTGGAGAAAATTACGACGTGAGTCGTACTAACGGGTACGTCAAACTAGTAATTTCGAAGGTGACTGCAGTTCGCCAATCTGAAGCCTGCCGTTTATTTCTCCAAAAACCGTTGAGCTTCCAGCGCGGCCATGCATCCAGTCCCCGCGGCCGTGATCGCCTGACGATAACGCCAGTCGGCCACGTCGCCGCAGACGAACACGCCCTCGACGCTGGTCGCGGCCGAATCTGGCTTCCTGACGACATAACCCTTCGACAGATCGAGCTGTCCCTCGAACAGCTGCGAGTTCGGCACGTGGCCGATAGCCAAAAACAGCCCGCCGACCGTCAATTCGCTCTCCTCCCCCGTCTCAAAATTCTTGATACGCAGGCCGGTCACCCGATCATCGCCCAGAATGTCGACTACTCCGACGTTGAACATCAGCTCGACCTTCGGGTTGTTCCGCGCCCGGTCCTGCATCGGCTTGGAAGCTCGCAGCTCAGCACCCCGCACCAGCACCGTTACCTTGGATGCGAACCGGGTGAGGAACGTCGCCTCCTCCATGGCCGAATCGCCGCCGCCCACGACCGCTATCTCCTTGTCACGGAAGAAAAACCCGTCGCAGGTGGCACAGACCGAAACACCCTTGCCCCACAGCCGTTCCTCGGACTCGATATTCAGACGTCGCGCCGACGAGCCTGTCGCGATAATCACCGCCTTGGCCTCCTCGACTCGATCACCGAGCGAAACCCTGAACGGTCGGGACGACAAATCCACTCCGGTCACGGCATCAATCAAGACTTCAGCTCCGAACCTCTCGGCCTGAGCCTTCATTCGTTCCATCAATTCCGGTCCCTGGATGCCCTCGGGAAATCCGGGGAAGTTCTCTATATCGGTCGTCGTGGTCAGCCAGCCTCCTATACGTTCGCCGGTCACGACCAACGGCTTCAATCCGGCCCGCGCCGCGTATACGGCGGCGGTATAGCCAGCCGGTCCGGAACCGACAATCAGCAAGTCCCTCATACGTTCGACGCTAGGCCGTAGCCAGCTTCGAAATCTTGGCGGACAACTGCTCCTTGGTCTGGAGTCCGGTGATCTGATCGATAACCCGACCGCCGTTGAACATGATCATGGTCGGAATGCTCATGATCCCGTACTGCGACGCCACGGCCGGACTGTCGTCCACGTTCAGCTTGCCGATGGTCACGCCGCGACTGTCGAACTCGCCGGCCAGCTCCTCGATGATCGGCTCGAGCGTCCGACACGGACCGCACCACGGCGCCCAGAAATCGACCAATACCGGCCCGTCGGCCTGTAGGACCTTCTTTTCGAAATTTTGGGCGTTGAACGTGGCGGCCATAGAAAAGACGTTTAAATAAAAGTGATAAAACCGCATGCCGGACTTAGACGGACCCAACGGACCGCGCTCCGGCTCATGGCCTTACCGCTTACCTCCTCTCCAGGTAAAAATTTCTACGCCTTTAACACGGTCCCTCAGACCGGCAACTGCAGCTTCCGCTCCCGCTTCTCAATCGTGGAAAACTCGAGCCGGTCCTCGACCAGTGCCGGTGTCCTACAGGTGATCTTGATACCGCACTCCTGACCGGACTTGGCATCCTTGATTTCGGTCTTGCCCAGCTGCAGTTCCACTACCTTGCCTTCGTCGATTGGCTGCTCCCCACGATATAGTACCACATTCACGCCGATCGTCGCGTGGCCGTCTACGATGCGCGCGCCAACGATCTGACCGGTCTTGTCCGTCCGGAAAACCTTAAGGATTTCGGCCTTTCCTAAGTCGTTACGGATGATCTCGTCCGGAAAGAGGGCCTGCAGCCGTACCTTAAGATCATCGAACAGATCGTAGATGACCTTATGGGTAACGACCTCCACGTTCTTGTCGCGAGCCAGCACTTCGGCTTCCCTAGTGGCCATGACGTTGAACCCGACGACTACGCCACCGGTAGCCTCGGCCTGGAGCACGTCACCTTCCGTAACGTTGCCCAAGCCCTTGCTGACCACTTCGACTGCCACCTCCGGAGTCCTCATCTTCTCGATGGTGCCCAAAAGGGCCTCGAGCGATCCGAGCACGTCGGCACGCAGGACGATATTGAGCTTCTTGCGACCTTCCCCACCTTCGTCCTCGACGGTAATCTGGGCCACGGTGCCGCGGCGTTCCATGGCGTACTGCTTGCGCACCTTCTTCATCTCGCTTACGTCGGACTTGACCTGCACGATGTCGCCGACCGACGGCGCGACCTTGAATCCCAAAACCCTAACCGGCATGCCGGGCGGAGCCTCGTCGACCAGTTCGCCAGTCCAGTCCTTCATCGCCCGGACGCGGCCATAAACCTGGTTGGACATGATAAGATCCTGGTTCAGCCGCAGCGTGCCGGACTGGACCAGCACGGTCGCCACCGGTCCGGCTCCCTTGTCGACGTGCGACTCGATGATCGTGCCGACCGCCTCGCGGTCCGGATTGGCCCGAAGACGGTCCTTATCCATGTCGGCCACCAGCAGCACCATCTCCAGCAGCTCGTCGATGCCCTGGTTCTTCTTGGCCGATATCTGTGCCATGACCGCATCGCCGCCCCAAGCCTCGGGAATAATCTTGTGCTCCGAAAGCTGAGTCATGGTCCGCTGTAGGTCCGCCTCCGGCTTGTCGATCTTGTTGAGCGCCACCACGAACGGCAGTTTTGCCGCCCGAATGATCTCGATTACCTCCTCGGTCTGCGGCTGCACGCCGTCATCCGCAGCCACCACCAAAATTGCGATGTCCGCTATCCGGGCGCCACGCGACCTCATGACCGTAAAGGCCTCATGTCCGGGAGTGTCGATGAACGTGATCTTCCGACCGTTCCTCTCGACCTGATAGGCGCCGATATGCTGGGTAATGCCGCCGGCCTCTCCGGCGATGACGTTGGTCTTGCGCACGGCATCGAGCAGTGCGGTCTTGCCGTGATCGACGTGACCCATGACCACCACTACCGGCGGACGGTCCTGCAGCTTTGACTCATCCTCACCGCTCAGCATTTCCTTCATCTCCTCGGTCGTGACGTCCGCCAGTCCGACGTCCTTGCTCTCCGAACTGACCGTATAGCCCAAGTCATCGGCCAAAATACTGGCCGTCTCGAAGTCAACCCGTTCGTTCAGCGAAGCCAAGATGCCGTTCTTCATCAGCTCCTGGATGACTATATTGACCGGCAATCCGAGCTTCAATGAGAAGTCGCACACCGTAATTGCCGACGGCAACGACACTTCCTTCACCTTCTCGACCGCCTCGCGCACCAGCTTTTCCTCCTTGCTGTACTTGACCTGAAGCCTCTCCAATTTCTTCATCTCGCCCCACTTGTTCATGATCTTGCCTACCAGACGGTCATCTACCTTGATGGCCTTGGTGCCAACATCAAAACCGAGCTGAGGAAGCTTTTCCCTCAACTCGTCGGGGTTGGTGCGCAGCCTTCTTGCGAGTTCGGTGATATTCATAGCACGCTGCTATGGTAATGTAGGGCCATAGAAGAGTCAACTACTAAACTCAAGAGGTTACGGCTGAAAATGCGCCTGAAGAAGGTCATCAACCCCCGCCAAAGACATGAAAAACATTCCAGAAACCAACGAGCCGACCGGATTCCTGCTGATCGACAAGCCGACCGGCCTGACTTCGCATGACGTAGTTCAGGTTGTTCGTCGAGTGACCGGCATCCGTAGGGTCGGACACGGCGGCACGCTCGATCCCTTCGCCACTGGCCTGCTGGTCGTCGGTGTAGGACGTGCCGCGACCCGCGAGCTGCAGAGCTTCATCGGCAAGGAAAAGGAGTACGAGGCGACCATGCGGCTAGGCGCGGTCTCCGACACCCAGGACTTGGACGGAAAAATCGAGGATAACGACAGGCCAATGCCGACCGAAACGCAACTGCTAGAGGCGATGAAGCCGTTCAAGGGCACCATCAGCCAGATTCCGCCCATGTACTCGGCCAAGCAGATCGACGGACGTCGACTCTACGAGCTGGCCCGGGCCGGTCAAACTGTCGAACGCCAACCGGTCGAATTAAGAATTGCCGAACTGGAACTGCTGTCGTTCAACCCTCCTCTAGCCAAGTTTCGCGTCCGCTGCTCGGCCGGTACCTACGTCCGCACTCTGGCCCATGACATCGGACAGAACCTCGGCTGCGGTGCCTACCTGATCGAGCTGCGACGGACGGCAGTCGGGAGCATTCGCGTCTCGGAGGCTGTGCCGCTGGACGAGCTGACGAAGGACGACTGGGTCAATCGACTCTGGCGACCAGGAGAGTCGCCCAGCCTGACCGACAAAAACTGAACAATCAGCTTGTTCTGATGGCACAAGATTAATCTGCCGACCCCAGCAAAAAACGATCCGACTCCGGCTTGCAAGTACGCCTTCTATATGTTATCGTTCAAGTACGAATCATAAACGCCTGCGGGCGAAGTTCGACACTGGCCAACCACAAGATCGACTGCTGAATTCTGAAAATGATCGATGTAAGGCACCCAGAGCAAGCAGCGAAGCAGACGGATAAGGCCAATTCCTGTTACCAACAGCCGAAACGCAATGAAGAGCGATTCGACGGCGACCCGTTTCTTAACAGTCGTCAAAAACGGACACCAAATTAAATCCGGCTTTTCGAGCCAGATTTTAAAGTGACGCCCAGCGTCGACTTTCGGATGTCCGTCGGGTAATCAGGGATACGAACCTACCTCGCAGAATTGACGAGGTTTTTATGTTGGTACTAATAGCGCTTTACGGAGGAGCGGTCGGCATCGCCGTCGGCTTCGGCGTGGGATACATCGCCCGCAGGCGAATCGCGCTGAACCAGATCGGTTCGGCCGAAGCACAGGCGGAAAAGATCCTGGAAGAGGCCGATAGCGAGAGCCGTAAAAAGATCGTCGAGGCCAAGGAGCAGGCCCTTAAGATGATCGAGGTGTCGAAGGAGGAAGACGAGAACCGGCGCAAGGAGCTGCGCCTGATCCAACGCAAGCTGGAACAGGGCGAGCAGGACTACCAGCACCGGATTGGCGAACTTCAGAAACGCCAGGAAGACCTGTTCCGCAAGAACGAGGCCATCGAGATTCTCAAGACCGACCTGACGAAGAAGCACGAAGAGCAGCACGTCAAGCTCGAGCAGATCGCCGGACTGACGGTCGAGGAGGCCAAGGACATAGTGATCAAGAATGCCGAGGAGATGATGAACGACTCGTTCTCCAGCCGGATGCGCAAGGTGGAGCGGACCCATTCCGAGGAAATCGAAGGCAAGGCCAGAAACATGCTGTCCTTGGTCATCTCCCGCATCGCCTCCTCGCACTGCGTCGAGACGACCACCTCCAACGTCCAACTGCCTAACGACGAAATGAAGGGACGAATCATCGGCAAGGAGGGACGCAACATCAAGGCACTCGAGAACCTGACCGGAACCGAAATCATCGTCGACGACACGCCCGAGACGATCATGATCTCCGGTTTCTCTCCCATTCGCCGACAGGTCGCCAAGCTGGCCCTGGAGCGTCTGATGGAAGACGGCCGGATACATCCCACCAAGATCGAGGACGCAGTCGAGTACGCCAAGAAGAACCTGGCCAAGGACATCAAAAAGGCGGGCGAGGACACCCTCTATGAGCTGGGCATCCCGCTGACCGCCCTTGACCCGAAGCTGATCCAGATCCTAGGTCGACTCAAGTACCGCACCAGCTACGGCCAGAGCGTACTGCGCCACTCCATCGAGGTGTCGAACATCGCCGCCCTGCTGGCGCAGGAGATCGGCGCTGACGTCACCATCTGCAAACGGGGAGGGCTGCTGCACGACATCGGCAAGGCCGTCGATCATGACGTCCAAGGCGCCCATCCGGAGATCGGCTACAATATCCTGAAGAAGTTCGGCCTGCCGGAGGAGATCTGCTACCAGTCGCTCGGCCACCACGAGGACAGTCCCAAAACCCTGGAGGCGATCATCGTCAAGACAGCCGACGCGATCTCCGGCGCACGTCCGGGCGCACGCAAGGCCACCTACGAAAACTACATCCAACGACTGGAGGAGCTAGAAAAGACTGCCGCCAGCTTCCCCGGTGTCGAAAAGGCCTACGCCATCCAGGCCGGCCGGGAAGTGCGCGTCTTCGTCGAGCCGAAGGAAGTGGACGACTTCGCCGCCTACCGTCTGGCCAAGGACATCGCCACAAAGATCGAGTCCGAGCTGACCTACCCTGGCGAGGTCAAGGTCAACGTCATCCGCGAAACGCGAGTGGTCGAATACGCACGCTAACATTTCCGAAACGACGGAACTCACGAATCCCTGTCGATTGGATCCGCCGACAACGCGACAAAGAGAGAAATGAAAATATTGGTCTTCGGGGACATTGTCGGGAGGATCGGCCGGGAAGCGGTGATGACATCTCTTCCCGGTTTTCGTGTCCAGACCGAACCGGATCTCGTCATCGCCAACTGCGAAAACCTGGCCGGCGGCAGGGGCGTCACCGAACGCACACTCGACCAGCTGATCGACGCCGGCATCGACGTCTTCACTTCCGGCAACCATCTGTGGGACCGTGAACGGATCGCCGACGTCCTAGCCAACGAACGCTATGCCGGACGTCTGGTCAGACCGGCAAACTACCCATCCGGAACGTCCGGCCGTGGCTGGATTTTGCTTACGGTTGGCGTAAAAAAGGTCCTGGTGGTAAACTTTTTGGGAAGGGTGTTCAGCGAAACACTGACCGAAAACCCCTTCATCACACTCGACAGGATTCTGACGGAGACTGCGACGGCAGGACCGGACATCGTGCTCGTGGACTTCCACAGTGAGGCCACCTCGGAGAAGGTCGCCTTCGGCTGGTACGCCGACGGACGGACTGCAGCGGTCTGGGGGACGCATACGCACGTACCGACTCGGGACGAACGCATCCTGCCCGGCGGCACGGCCTACATAACCGACATCGGCATGTCCGGTTTCCGAGACGGCGTGATCGGCGTCGAACGCGAATCCGTCCTGCACAACTTCACCACGAAACAACTTCCCATGCGACACAATGTACCATCGTCTGGCGAAGCGATCGTGAACGCACTGTTCCTGACTGTCGGGGATCGGGGTCAGGCGACCGCCGTCGAACATCTGCAGAGAATAATAACCATAGGATAAAGACTCACTCACATGAAAATTAACAAAGCCGAACTGATAAGTTCCATTTCCGACAAGGTCGGCGTCTCCAAAAAGCAGGCCGAAGACATGATTGAGGCTTTCACTGACCTCGTGACCCAGACACTCAAGGCCGGCGGCGAAGTAACCATCGCCGGGTTCGGTGCCTTCTCCGCCAAGCAACGTGCCGGTCGCATGGGCGTGAACCCACAGAACCCCAGCGAAAAGATACAGATCCCTCCGGTCGTCGTACCGAAGTTCAAAGCCGGCAAGGCGCTTAAAGACGCGCTCAAAGGACGGGCCTGACTTAGTCAGCCCGCTTCCACAGACGAAAAGGCCGAACCTGTCACGGTTCGGCCTTTTGCTTTTGTCTGATCGATTTCCAGAGAAAATTTTCGATGTCCTACTTCACTTTCTGACGCTGATCATCGCATCCTGATCGGGCTGACAGGCACCGATCTCGATCCTGTTACCGGAAGTTCTACGGATGTAATAGCCGCTGTTTCTATCTCCGATCGGCAGGGCGCCCTCAGTCATGCAGCCGCTGCCAGGAACGCAGACTGCTTCCTTCGGATCGGTCGGAATGGCGGCGATGTAGGCAGGCGTAAGATCGGACAGGTCAGCCACGCAACCCTTACCGGCGGAAGTGTCGAGGGTCTTGTTGCAGCCCGGTCGAGTATTCACGTCGTCACAGGAGATTCCCGTGTCGTCGCTGACGATGACCTGGACGTTAGAAGCATGGTTCACGAGCGGTGCTGAAGCAACACCATTGTATGGCGATAGGTCGTCGGCCTGCTTATTGAGGATGGCATCCATCACCAGTCCGACATCCGACCAACGACGCGCATTCCTCGAGTTCTGCAGCCTCTTCACCGGATCGACTGCCACCAGAATCGCTGCAGCCAAAAAACCGATGATACCAAGCACTACCAGCAGCTCTACCAACGTGAACCCTTTTTTGCCTTCCGTCATAATCTTGTTGCCTCATCGAAACCTAACTCGACACAAAAAGCTCCACTTGTGACGAGACTGACCACACCTTACGTCAAAAGGAACGAATTGACGACTCAGCCCGCAATTCTGCCCTTTCTCCGACCGTATCGTAGGCCTCGACAGAATACAGCGGCTCGCCTACCTCAAAATCGTCAGAATTCTTGTCGTCGGGCAGCAGTTCTTCCATCCTGGCGCGAAGGAGCTCGGATATCTTCTGTTCCGGCACGACCAAAGCCCTGAACTCGGCCGACATTCTCATGGAAAAAGAAGCGCCTGGCGTACCGACTTTCGGTTCAGTCACCTCCAGTTCCCGGGAGGTGATCAGGTCGCCGGCGATGCGCTCGCCATCGTCGACCATGAGAGAAAAGTTGTCGATCGCCTCAACGCGCAACCGATCCAAAAGATCCTCCTTGGCGGCGGCGATGTCCTCGACTGAAACGGCGGCGACCGTACCGCTGCCGCCGGTCATCGGACCGTCGCTGATTCCGTAAATGTCCTTCTGCAGTTCCTGAGAAAGTCCGGGGATCGTGAACCGAGACGGACCGACGTCTCCAGCAGAACCGACGACATCGGCATAGACGGCGACATCCACGGAATCACCCGCCGGAATGTCGGAGGCTTCCTTCAGCCGAAACAGGACACCTTCCTCGGAAAGGAATCTAGTCGTGGCGACGAAGCGAAAGTTACGCGAAGTGCCGTTGACCACGGTCACGGTCCCGACCGACCTGGCATCTTCGGAAAATGCCTCTCCTGTCGCCTGAAACGTATCTTGCAGCTGAACGTCGGTTTCGATCACCCGAGACGGAACCGAATTCAGTACCGTTTCAGTACCGGACTCCTCTGCCGTAACCAGGACGTTTACTGAGACAACGGGAGGGAACGACGGCCGTTCCTGAGGCTGAGAAATTTCCTGGACCGACTTCCGACCGAACCTGGAGGAAACCACCGATAACGCCTCCGAGGTCCAACGCCGTCCGACGCCGCCGAGCAGTCCTGCCCCGTCGGCGACCAAAATAGCGGCTAGTACAAAAACCAATATCGGTATGAGCAGCAGCAGCTTCGATCCCCTATTTTTTCGAGATGTGGCCAGTCGGCTCGAAACGCGTTCCACATCATCATTTTCGGATGTGTCATTGCTGCCAAGAATGGACTCGATCGAGAGGCGCTTATCCTCTGCCGAGAATGTCGTCTCATCCGCCTTCCCGACACTCTCCGAAACATCATGTCCCAACGTCTCGTCCGTGGTTCTCACCGTCTCCCCCATTTCCATACCGTAATCGCGATCAGACTTTGTCTCGCTTCCCAAACGGTAGACGGAATCTTCCTCGGTCATCATTCTGTCCAAATCCCTGAGGGCCTCCTCCATAGCGTTCTTGCTGGCCGTCGGCGCAGCGGGAGCAACCGAGACAACGACAGCGGACGGCGGAATCTCCTTTACCGATGCCGGCTTTCTGACGGCCGGCTTGCGCTTCTTGGCAACGGCCTTCTTTGTCGCTGGCTTCTTGGCAGCAGCACTCTTACGAACCCTGACTACGGGTTTCCTGTTGATTGCTTTTCCGTCGCCAGAAACGTCTCCCGCGGTCTCCTTCTGCATTGACAGTCTCTTCGGCGGCGAAATCTTTTTCTGTGGCATAGGTCGCGCGAGATGCGTTAGTCTCGAATTAGATCGGAACTACAGTCCGTTCTGCGGACTAATCAAATATCTATAAACTCATTTTAAAAAAATTTCGGCAAGTTGCACTGCAGCACGAAAACAAAACCGATATTGAAATAGTAACACAAAAAAACGTCCGACACATCAATTAGGCGTATTGATACGCGGAGGAAAATAGTGATCTCTCTTCAACTGGGAAAGATTCTCTCCCCCAGATCCACGACTTCGCGGTGGAACGGGGCCCAGAAGCAAAAAGATCGAATCGTGGATCCCGGCTCAAGGCCGGGATGACATTTGTCGGTAACAGGCTATCCTTAAACACCCTTGTCGTCCCGGACTCGATCCGGGACCCAGAAGCAAAAAAGCTCAGATCGCTGGATCCCGGATAATCGCTGACGCGATTTCCGGGATGACATAATTAAGAAGGGTTGTGGTTCCGGAATGACAAGAAAAAAGAGGAAAACAACAAAGATACAAGGTAAAATTCGACCCCAAAAATATCGCCGCCCTTCTCGCCCCTATTCAAACGAAAAATACGAAAAAGAAAGCCGCGGTCCTTTAGGACAACGGCTTCCATATGGTGGGTCGGCAGGGGCTCGAACCCTGAACCTAGTGGTTAAGAGCCACTTGCTCTACCAATTGAGCTACCGACCCGCGCAGGATATATATCACAACCTTATTAGGCTGTAAAGCCGAAATAATTGGGTTCGATTCCCTCCTTTGGTTGTGGTGCAGGCGGAGGGAATCGAACCCCCATAGCCGGTTCCGAAGACCGGTGCTCTATCCGTTGAGCTACGCCTGCCTGACGTCACAAACCGCTAGCCGGCCCTAACCGACTGAAACAAAATAGCCCGGCCGGAGCCGGACGTCAATCCCTTCAACTCTCCACGGTCACTTTTTCTTGGCCGAAAGATCGTCGAAACTGCCGCCAATGACGTATTCGGCGGCCGTCTCCTTGGTCACGACTTCCTCCTTCACCAGCCGATTCAGGTCCTGCCGCAGGGTAAGCATGCCCTCGCTGGCCGAAGTCTGCATTACGTTATTGATCTGCTGTATCTTGTTCTCCCGGATCAGATTGGCCACGGCGTGGTTGTTGACCAGCGTTTCCCTGGCCGCCACCCGTCCGCCGCCGACCTTGGGAAGGAGCTGCTGCGAAACGATGCCACGCAGAGTCAGCGCCAGCTGAATACGGACCTGATTCTGCTGATGGGCCGGAAACGAATCGACGATGCGGTCGATGGTCTGAGCCGCACCGTAAGTGTGAAGTGTGGCGAATACCAAGTGACCGGTCTCTGCGATGGTCAGTGTGGTCGAGATGGACTCGATGTCGCGCATCTCCCCCACCATCACCACGTCCGGATCCTGCCGAAGCACGTGCTTGAGACCCTCGGTGAAGCTGATGAAGTCCTGACCGAGCTGCCGCTGACGTACGACGCACTTCTTATGCTTGAACAGAAACTCGATCGGATCCTCCAGCGTGATGATGTTGCGGGTCGCAGTCGCATTGATGCGGTCGATCATGGCCGCAAGCGTAGTGGACTTTCCCGCTCCGGTCGGACCGGTCACCAAGACCAGTCCATGCGGATACTCGACCATGCCGTGAACGACCGGGGGCAGCTCCAAATCCTCCATCTGCGGAATTTCGGACGGGATGACGCGCGCGGCCATGGCCACGTTACCCCTCTCCCAGTGCAGGTTGATACGGAAACGCTTGCCCGACTCGACCTGATGCGCCACATCCAGCTCCTTGAGCTCGATGAACCGTTCACGTTCAACGTCACTGATTATCGAGAAGCAGAGTTGTTTGGCGACATCCGACGTCAGTTCCTTCGCGCCTTCGATCTCGACCAGCTCACCGGTCAGTCGCAAGAGCGGCGGCCTGCCGACCACCAAATGCAGATCCGAAGCGCCACGATCGACCGCCAACTCGAAAAGACGATCGATCACCTCTCTGACTTTCGGACTGTCGTAATCCTGTGCCATACGAGCACATCTTACCATCCCTTGACCTCGAGCGCACTTTCGGCCGCCGCGACCTGAGCCTCCTGCTTAGAGGTCCCGGTGCCGGTCGCCACCAGATCGTCACCCAAGAACGCACCGACGATAAATTCCTTGGCATGATCCGGACCGTGCTCCTCCATTACCCTGTAGTTCGGGGTCACTCCGACCTTTTCCTGCGACGTCTCCTGAAACCGGCTCTTGGGATCGATGTACAGCCGCCGTTCGAGAATGTCCGGCAGCAGCGACAGTACGAACCTGTCGACGAACTTCTTGGTTACCTTCATTCCCTGATCCAAGAAGATGGCTCCGATGAATGCCTCCATGGCGTTGGCCAAAATGTACTGCCGAGCCTTGCTGCCGCCGTCCTTGGACTCGCCATGCGACAGGTAGAGATATTCCTCCAAGCCCAAATCCTGGGCGACGCCGGACAGAGTTTTGGCGTTGACCAGCGCGGCCCGCCAATTCGTCAGTTCCCCCTCGGGATTCGGATACTTCTCGTAGAGGTGTTCGGTCACCGCCAACTCAAGTACCGCATCACCCAAAAACTCCAGACGCTCATTGTGCCCGATCTTGAATCCGGGATGCTCGTTGAGGTAGGACCTGTGAACGAAGGCCTGGGTCAAAACCTCATAGTCCTTGAACTTGATCTTCACCCGTTCCTCCAGGGAGGAAAAATCTTTGGTGTCCGCCATAAAAATTACTTATCGGCCGCACCGACAACACGGATCACCATCGCTCATCGCAAATTCGCCCCGCCAGACGCGAGTCTCGATTTGTCATAAGCCATGACTTGCAGCCGCATTTTTTAATCTTCACTCGATTCGGAAGCTCCTACTTGAGGAAATCATCACTGCTCTCCGCATCGCCCTGATCCTCAACTTTAGGCGACGTTTTTTCGGCCTTGTCGACTTTTTTCTCCTCGCCGGCCGCCAAAATATCCTTATAAACGGCACCTAGTACGCCGTTCACGAACCGACCGGACGACTCCCCACCGAAAGTCTTTGCCAGCTCGATGGCCTCGTTGATGGCCACTCGCGACGGAATCACGTCAGAGAACTTCAGTTCGTAGATCCCGATGCGCAGGATGTTCCGGTCGACGTTGGTGATCTGCTCGATCGGCCAGTCCGGCGCATACTTGACGATGATCTCGTCGATCCGGTCGAGGTTGACGATAACGTTGCTGATCAGCTCGGAAATGAAGCCCTTGTCGTCGAAGTCCGGCGCAAAATCCTGGAGGTTGGAGGCGATGAACCCCGGCACCTTCGGTGTCGGCTTGCCGTTGAAGTCCCACTGGTAGAGGGTCTGCATGGCGATCGTTCGGGCGAGATGTCGATTGGACATATTTTTGGGCTAAGGACCTCTATCGAAAGCGGCGCGCGAACTGATCACGCGCCGATACGCTACTTTTTCTTCTTGTCGACTGTCACCTTCTTGGTCGCCTTGGCTGGCTTGGCGACTACTTTCTTGACGGGCTTGACCGCCTTTTTCTCGAGCGGACTGTCGAGCTTCAGCACCTGACGGCCGGAATACGATCCGCAATTCTCGCAGGCATTGTGCTGTAGCTTGGACTGCTTGCACTTGGGGCAGTCCACCAGCGTGATCTTCTTCAGTGCAAAATGCGATGCTCTCCTTCGCTTGTGCGAGCTGGTTCTCCTGTGTCCTGGAAGGGCCATATTTAGCGTTACTTTCCTTAGTGAAAACTTGTGGCCTGACGGTCGGGTTCAAAGAACCACGACCGAAAGCGCCTTAAAAATAGCGTAGATATTAAAGGGTGTCAATGGCTGAGGTCAAGACTGGTCTGGCCGGAAACGGTCGGTCTGGACCGCTCATCCATAGCTACGGCCAGCATAAACATCAGGAACACGACCGTCGAGGCGAACGGCACCTGAAGCGAAAATAGCCCAAAAACGTAGTCGATCAGCGTGGGCAGGGTGACGGCATGCAGGCCGACAGCCAGCCACTGCGAATAGGTCAACTTCAGACGGAGAATCCGACCGAGGAGTAGGGCCAGCAACGAAACCACAACGACGTCGGTCGCCAGAACCAGTAGACCGAATACGAACTTGAACATCATGACCAAAACCAACGCAATGCCGACAATCGGCCATTTCCAGGCGGCCACGGTCGACTGCATCTCCTCCCGGGTCACGGAGAAGTCCGGCAGATCGGAAAGCGGAGTAACCTCGCGCCGTCCGTCTGATCGCTGCGCAAAAATCGAGTCGCGACCAATGAGCGCCCCGGTGCGGTCGTCGAAGAACAGGGGGAATTCACGTCCTTCCACGGTCTGATCCATCACCAATTCCACGTCACCAAGGTCGAACTCGGTCCCCGGCGGCAGGTTGGTGCCGAACTGTCCGTGACTGATCTCGAAACTCGACTCTGGCGGCAGCCAGTCGCCGATACCGTCGCTGGTCACGCGGGACAGATGCAACGCCCCAGGCAACACGACCGTCAGTCCGAACACCAGAGTCAACAGCAAATAGAAGGCTACTGCATAACGCAACGCCGCACCGACAGTACCGACACGCACCCGACGATAAAACTCCAGGTCGTAGCAGCTCCTGAGTACAGCGCGAAAAAAAGTGACGGATCTTTCCTTAAGGGTCATAACGATATGAGTTTCAAATTCAATACCATCATGGTAGGCGATTGTTCGCGCCGACGCCAGAAACGAAACCGACCGTCAGTGATGACGGCCGGCCGACAGGGAAAGGGACAGGACTTTAAGCTCCAGTGTCACGCTCTGGTCGATGTCGACAGAGGAAACTCAGATGGTGACGTGGATAGGCAGCCCGCCCCAACGAATGCGAAACCGCAGATCAGACCGAAAGTGAAAAGATGTTTTTTCATACTATTTCCTGGATCCCGGATATCCTCGCTGTCGTTCGGATTCCGGGATGACAAATTAAGGAGGGTTGCAGTTCCGGTCTGACACGAATTTTTCCTTCATTGCTCCGGGCAGACTCTGGACGGAATGCGATGTGCTTGGTTGGACAGAATGACGACGCGAGTCGTACTAGGAGGTACGACGAGCCAGGAACGAAGGAAACCAAGTGCAGCGCGCCCGTACCAGAGTGTGCAGCTACACCAACGTCACGGACGACACAGAATCCCCCGCCTGCTTGAAGGTCATGACCCTGACTCCCTGGGTGTCGCGTCCCAGTTTACTGACCGTGTTGAGCGGCACGCGGATGATCTGTCCCTTGGTCGAGACCACCATCAGGTCGCTGTCGTCGGCGTTGTTCACGACCATCCCGCTGACGACCTCGCCGATCTTCTTGGTCACGTGCGCGGTTCGAATGCCGCTGCCTCCACGTCCCTGGATCCGATACTCGCTGACGTCGGTGCGCTTGCCGTAGCCGTTGGCCGAAACCATCAGCACGTTCAGCTTGCCGCTCGCGACCTTGGCCGGAACTACGTCCATACCGACGACTGCGTCGCCGCCCTTGAACTTGATGCCGCGCACGCCGGCGGCCACACGCCCCATCGGCCGGATGTTCTTCTCCGAGAACCGGATCGACTGGCCGCTCCTGGTGACCATCATCACGTCCTCCTCGCCGTTGGTGGTCCTGACCCACTTCAGCGTATCGCTGTCGTTGAGCTTGATGGCGATCAGGCCGTTGCTGCGGATGTTGGCGAACTCGGAAATGACCGTCTTCTTGACCGTGCCTTTGGACGTCGCCATTAGCAGATATTTGTAGCCGGAAAAGACCTCGCTCGACAGCACGGCCGACACCTTCTCGTTTGGCGCGAGCTGCAGGAAGTTGACCATGGCCTGACCGCGCGAAGTACGGGTGGTCTGCGGAACGTCGTAGGCCTTCAGCTTGAACATCCGACCGCGAGTGGTGAAGAAGTACATGTCCGCGTGGGTGGTCGTGGCGAACAGGTCGGTGACGATGTCCTCTTCCTTGGTCTTGAGTCCGGTGATGCCCTTGCCGCCGCGAATCTGCGTCCGGAACGTGTCCGGTGGCAGACGCTTGATGTAGCCGTCCTGAGTGATTATGACGATGGTCGACTCGTTCGGAATGAGGTCCTCCTGCGCAAACTCCTTGACCCCATGCGGCACGACCTGGGTGCGACGCGGCTCACCGTGCTTGTCCTTGATGGCCGTCGTCTCGTCCTTGACGATCTGAAGCACCCGCTTGGCCGAAGACAAGATCGACTCCAGCTCCTTGATCAGCTTCATCTTCTCCTTGAACTCGTCGTCGACCTTCTTCCGCTCCAGGTTGGCGAGCGAATGCAGCTTCATCTCGAGGATCGCATCGGCCTGAATCTCGCTCAGCTTGAACTTCTTGATCAGGTTCTGCTTGGCCTCGTCGCGGTCGTAGGACGCCCGAATGGTCTTGATCACCTGGTCCAGGTTGTCGAGCGCGATCTTCAGGCCTTCGAGCACATGGGCCCGGGCCTTGGCCTTGGCCAGGTCGAACTCGGTGCGCCGACGGATCACCTGCTTGCGATGCTCGATGAAATATTCGAGCGTACTCTTCAGGTTCAACACCCGCGGCTGCAGCCCGTCGACCAGGGCCATCAGGTTCACATGGAAAGTGTCCTGCAGCGGAGTGAGATGGAACAGCCGGTTGAGCACCTTCTTCGGATAGGCATCCTTCTTCAGCTCGATCACGACCCGAACGCCCTCCTTCGACGACTCGTCGCACAGGTCCCGAATGCCGTCGATCTTCTTGGTCTGGACCAGAGCCGCAATCTTCTCGAGCAGCGTGGCCTTGTTGACCATGTACGGAATCTCGCTGACGATGATCCGGAACTGACCCGACTTATCCTCGACAATATCGGTCTTGGCCCGCATGACGATGCCGCCGCGGCCGGTCAGGTACGCCTGGGCGATGGCCTTGGTGTCGTAGATGATGCCGCCGGTCGGAAAGTCCGGTCCCTTGACGTGCGCCATCAGGTCCTCGACCGTAGCCTCGGGATTCTCGATCAGTAGATCTATGGCCTCACAGAGCTCGACCAGATTGTGCGGCGGAATGCTGGTGGCCATGCCGACCGCGATGCCCACCGTACCGTTCAGGAGCAGGTTCGGAATCTTGGACGGCAGGACAGTCGGTTCCTTGTGCTCGCCGTCGTAGTTCGGCACGAAATCGACGGTGTCGCGCTCGATGTCGGTCAGCACCTCCTCGGAGATGCCGGCCAGCTTACATTCGGTGTAGCGCATGGCGGCCGCCGAGTCGCCGTCCATCGAGCCGAAGTTGCCCTGACCGTGCACCAGCATATGGCGCATGCTGAAGTACTGGGCCATGCGGACCAGCGAGTCGTATACCGCCGAGTCGCCGTGCGGGTGGTACTTACCGAGCACTTCACCGACTACGGTGGCTGACTTCCTGAACTTGACGTTCGGCTTGAGGCCGATCTTCCACATGGCGTAAAGGATGCGCCGATGTACCGGCTTGAGTCCGTCCCGGACGTCTGGCAGCGCACGGGTCATGATGACCGACATGGCGTAGTCCAAATACGAATCCTGCATCTCGTCGCTGATCGGACGAGATACGACGTTAGCCGCGACCGGCCCGTCAATCGGCAGTTCGGACTGACCTCTTTTCTTGCTCTGTAACCTCTTGCGTGGTGGCATGTTGTTCGGATTGATTGTCTATTTCTGGTCCTCATCGACGGCCGTTCCGGATTCGACGGCATCTAGCTTCTCCTGCAGGCGTTCGACGATCGTTGCGGTGTCCGGCGGCCCAGCATCGGCGGCCTGATCATCGGATAGCTGAGTATAATTCATCCTGGAGCTCAACGTGTCTAGCGATTCCCTGAAATCGGTCGCCTCGTCGCCCAGACTGTCGCGCATCGACTTCCAGTCGGCCTGTCCGTCGCCGGAACCGGCATCGGAAAAGCCGCCGAGCTGCGACGGCAGGAGCCAAAGCCAGGCGCCGACGACAAAAACCATAGTCAACGCAACGGCTACGATCATGGCGACCCGCCGACCGTCCTCGCTCAGTCCGTCATCTTTGCGCCGGTCGGTCATTACGGTTCGATTACGATCACCCTGGTCTCCTCCTGCGGCAGGTCGCGCTCGACGATCTTCAGCTTGCTGACGGTCTCCGGTTCGGAGACGCCCATGGCCTTCAGGAACGGTTCGACTCCCTGCAGCCCCTCACCCAACTTGCCGGACAGGTAGTTCATAGGGATGACTACGCGCGGCTCGATCTGGACCACCACTTCGGCGGCCCGCTTGGCGTCGAGTCCGTCGCCGCCGCCGACCGGCACAAACAGGATGTCGATATCGCTCAAGTCCTTAAGATCCGCGTCGTCGAGCAGATGCTTCAGGTCACCAAGATGAACCAGATGCAGGTTCTCGGCTGTCAGGCAGTAGACGGTGTTTACGCCGCTCCGCTTGCCGTCCAACTCCTCGTAAAAGGTCGGCATTCCGATCACGGAGACGTCCTTGACCTCATATTCACCCGGGCCGGAGACGACGAACGGCTTGCCGTCAACTTCGGAAACGGCGTTATGCCGCGGCGAATCATGGCTCACAGTCACGATCTCGGCCGTCAGGCTGCGCGGCAGGCGTACCTTACCTTCGGCCGAAAACGGATCGGTTACCACCGAGACCTTGCTGTCACGGTTCTGAATCTCGATCTTGAAACAGGAATATCCTAGCCAGGTGATGATCATAGTCTTTTCTTTTCTTTGGATGGATGGAAAGCCGTACAAAATCCTGACTCAGTGGAATCAGGATGTGCAGCCGACACTGCCGCTAATACTAAAGAGAATTCAGCCGGTGCGCCCGGCATTCCGTTGCCCTTTGAGCGTAGCCAGAGTAGCACGTCGGACAGGTTCTGTGAAGTGGCCGAAGGCGGTCCGGACGGTCGGTTTTTGAGAGCGACATTAATCGCAAAAACGATTCTTCATCAGATGGCCTAGCCCCCACCGACGGCCGAGGCTCGTCGTTGGACAAGTATATAATCTTGACTCGCTGCCAACGGCCAGCTAACCTTGATCCGGTTCATTGACAGCCGAAAGAGGCTGAAGGGAAAGTGTGATGTCAGAGCAAAAGACATATACCGCTGGATCGTCCAAGATGACGGACATACAGAGAAGGGACCGAGTTCGCCTAATTATCAGGATACTAACCTTTACGGCGCAGTCCGCATACCCTAAAAAAGACCAGATCTTCGAGTTGGGCGACCTGGCCGGACCCGAGACACCCCAAGCGATCGATGTACTGGTCCAGCTGGCGGACTCGAGAGATCCGAACGTCGGGACCAAGGCCCTAAACGCCCTGCTCCGAATCCGCAACCGGATCGATCCGGAACCGCTGACCTCCTGGCTCTATCAGCATTTCTTGAAACTGATAGAGCAAGAAACGGGCTCGGGTAACTGGACCAAACCGGAAAACCTCGACGGCCTTGAGCGGGTCATTAGAATTGCCGGGGCGGTACTGCACGAACCGAACATGCTCTCGATAATCACTCGGTTCACTCAACCCGGATGTCACCCCAAGCTCAGACTCCAAGCCATAGTCCAAGCCAAGGGAAAAACCTACTATCCCTTGCTAGGAACAATGCTTAGAATCGCCTGCGACATGAGCGAGGAGGAAGAGATCGTCGGTGCAGCCTGGGCCGCACTGTCTTCGATCGTGAGCGAGGTCAAACTCGAGGAAGCCATCTCGTTCCTCAATGACCTATCAATAGAAGCAGTCAGGATAACCAAATGGTTAGTCAACCAAACCTATAACGAAGAATACGACTTAGGACGGGACGACCAGCATAGGTCCGTTCTGGTCCGCATCGGCGAGATGTTAGGAAAGACCGCCGAACGTATGGAAAAATACGGCTGCTACGACCTACCGCCATTTCCGCCGGGAGAAGAGAAGGAATGGAGAGGGTAATTTACTTCTCCGTTCCGGATAGAACCTTCATCTACGTAGACTGGTGGGTTAGATAGGGTAATTGTTGAGTTAGCCACCAAGAACGAGCTGTAGCAGTGCTCGTTCTTTCGTTTTCTGGTCATGATTCCGGTGGTTGTACCTCCACGCGATCTCACCTGCAAAGTACCCAAGCCTTTCTCTCCGCATGCCGCCAACGGTTCCCATGGTCCTCTTCATGAAGCCCCAGAAGCCCTCGATGCCGTTTGCGTGCACGATGCCTCGCACATCCTCTCCGGCGCTGTGGTCGACCCGTTCGTGCCGGTAGCCGAGT
>MNWN01000041.1 GCA_001872545.1 Parcubacteria group bacterium CG1_02_58_44 | reverse complement strand
GGCCGGTCTTTTCCTAGGTCCCGGCTCAGGAACTATGACGACAAAAGTTGAAAAAGCTCGATTCGATCCGATCTCCGCCGCTTGTCGAGGTCGAGCCGCAGGAGAGGCCTGAACTGCTTCAGGCCGACACGGCGAGACCGGCGAGGCGATGGTCCGGTCGTCCGACCGGACCCGCCGAGTCGCCGGGACGACAAGGTCTGGTAGGGCAGAAATGAAAAGTCAGGGTCAAGCCCGGGACGACATACTAATCGATCTCCGCCCGTCCGAGTATAATAATTCGTCCCAATCTCCTGCGGGACGTCCCCGCCGCTAACCCTCCAGAAGGATTTATGCTACTTTCTGTACATTAACCTATGACTTTTGTCCTGACCCTAATCGGTGCAGCCGTGCTGTCGGTGGTCGTTACGAGCCTGGTTCGGATCATGGCCCGGCGTTTCGGCGTACTGGACAGACCGACTGGTCGAAAACAGCATCGCACCCCGACGCCGCTTTTGGGCGGCTTTGCCATCTATCTGTCCCTGGTCGGAGCGGTCGTGGTCATGTCGTCGCTCGGACTGTTCAACGGTTCGCATATCAAGGCCAAGTACCTGGTCGGCATCATCGCGGCCGCGTCGTTTCTGGCCTTCGGCGGTGCGTTGGACGATCGCTTCAATCTCAAGCCGCTACGTCAGTTGATCTGGCCGCTCCTGGCCGTGACCGCGGTCATCGCGAGCGGTGTCGGCGTGGCCTACGTCACCAATCCGTTCGGCGGACTGATCGAGCTCGACCGGATCACCACTACCGTCCTCTGGTTCGACGGCATTCCGTATCGTCTGACTCTGCTCGCGGACCTGTTCGCCATGATTTGGCTCCTGACCTTGACCTACACCACCAAGTTTCTGGACGGACTCGACGGTTTGGTGTCCGGCGTGACGGTGATCGGCTGTCTGGTCGTGGCTGCGGTCAGCCTGACGCGCGACGTGGCCCAGACCGACACCGCCCTTCTGGCTTTGGCGATCGCCGGGGTGTTCGCCGGCTTTCTGGTCTTCAACTTCCATCCGGCGCGCATGTTTCTGGGCGAGGGAGGATCGACGTTGGCCGGCTTCCTGCTCGGCACGCTGGCCATCATCTCGGGCGGGAAGATCGCCACGACACTGCTGGTGCTCGGCCTGCCGCTGTTTGATGCGGTGGTCGTGGTGGTGCGGCGGATGCTGCACGGAAGGTCGCCGTTCGGAGGCGACCGGTCCCATCTGCACTTCCTGCTGGTCGACAGCGGCGTACCGCACGGTCAGGCCGTACTGCTATACTGGGTATTGGCGGCGGCATTCGGCACCTCGACGCTGCTGCTGCACGGACCGCAGAAGGTCGCCGTACTCGGACTGATAGGCAGTCTGGCTTTGGCCGGCGTGGCCCTGCTGATGATAGTCCGTCAGCGTAATGCGATTTCCAAAAGTAGCCTGACGACAGATGACGACAAGACATTCGGACGATAGCTATCGGCCCATCCTCTCGTCGATCCGCACGGTCGGCTGGCGCGGCACCATCGCCGTGGCGACGTTGGCCGTCCTGGCCGTGGCGACGCTGCTGCTCCGTTGGCAGCAGCACGGTTTTGGGCATGGGCAGGTAATTCTTAACGGAGTCGTAACGGTGAACGTCGAGGTTGCGGCCAGCGATTCGACTCGCCAGCGCGGACTGTCCGGTCGGGCCGGCCTGCCGGAGGATGCCGGCGTGCTGTTTCTGTTTTCGGAACCGAAGAAATACGCCTTCTGGATGAAGGACATGAGGTTTCCGATCGAGGCGATCTGGATCCGGGACGGGCAGGTCGTCGACCTGAGCTACGGGCTGCTGCCGCCTTCTGAGGGCGAGCCGCCGCAGGTCTTCACGCCGCTCGAGCCCGCCGGAGCGGTGCTGGAGGTGCCGGCCGGTTTCATCGAGAGACATGACATCAGGCTGGGGCAGTCGGCTACGGCTGACGTTGACAGGTTGGGCGGCTTGCGTTAAAGTATTCCTGCTTAGCCCCAAAAAAGCATTCCAAGCAAAATATTATGGCCCAAATTGCAGTTATAGAGACCGGCGGTAAGCAGTATATCGTCAAGCCGGGAGACGTCATCAGGATAGAGAAACTGGAAGCCAAGGAAGGCGACAGGCTGAACTTCGAACCGCTCCTGGTTGCGGACGAGGACGACAAGGAAGCCAAGGTCGGCACACCGACTGTGGCCGGTGCCTCGGTCAGCGCGGTGGTCCTCGGTGAGGGCCGCAGCCGCAGGATTGAGGTGGTCAAGTACAAGCCGAAGGTCCGCTACCACAAGGCGGCCGGCCATCGGCAGCACTTCACCGAGATTCGTATCGAGGAAGTCAAGGGTTAAAACGGAAAAGTCCGGCGCGCGCCGGACTTTTTGGTCTGGAGAGGGGACATCGCCGGTCGGCCATGACCCCTTTTTCTTTTTTTCGTCAGGTCGGCAGTTTTTCTTCGACTGCGGGAGTCTGGGTCGGCACGGCAGGGATTCCGCTTCGTATCTCGCTGCGGCCCTTCAGCGCGTCAGTCAGGGTGATCTCGTCGGCATAGCCGACTTCGCTGCCGATCGGCAGGCCGCGCGCCAGCCTGGTGACCCGGACATTGAACTGGCTTACCGTTCTGGTCAGGTACATCATGGTCGATTCGCCCTCGATGGTATGGTCGAAGGCCAGGATGATCTCCCTGACGGTCGAGTTTTGGAGGCGGGCGACCAGCTGCCGTACGTTCAGTTCGCGCGGCGTCAGTCCCTCGGCCGGCGACAGGCGACCGCCGAGCACGTGGTAGAGGCCGCCGAATTCCCTGGTGCGTTCCACGGCCAGCAGGTCCTGTTCGGTGGCGACCACACAGATCACTCCGCGGTCGCGTCTGGCGTCAGAGCAGATGTTGCAGGGGTCGCTCTCGGTATAGTTGCCGCAGGTGGAGCAGGCAGTCAGCGATCCGCCGGCCTCCATGATGGCTTCGGCCAGACGTTCGCGGTCGTCGGGACGTCTCTTGAGCAGCGCAAAGGCGTAGCGTTCGGCGGTTTTCGGCCCGACGCCGGGCAGCTGGCCCAACTCGTCGATGAGACGTCCGATCGGTTCTGGAAAGTTGTTCATTTTCTTGCCCTACTGCAGCCCTGGAATGTTCAGGTCGCCGCTCTGTTTCATTACCTCGATCATCTTGCGCTGCACCTTCTTGACCGAGTCGTTGAACGCCTCACGGAGCGCATCCTCCAGTTTGCTGCGGTCGGACATCATGTCAGGACTGATGTCGATCTTCCTGACCGACTGGTTGCCGTCGATCTCGATGCGGACCTTGCCCCAGGCCGCCGAGCCCTCGACTGTGACCTCTCCCAGTTTGGACTGCAGCTGTTTTGCCTTGTCGCGGAGATCCTTGACCTGCTTGAGCTTGTTGAACATACGTTTGTCTGGTTCTTAGGTGTTTTGTGCCTTCATGGTTTCGTACTCGAGGCCGACAGTCAATGCCGTCGGCTGGATGTCGACGGCACTTCGTCTCTGCAGCTCCCTATTTTTAGAAGTCCGGGACCGCATTTTGTACCGCGGCGGCTCCCTCGGTGCCTGCAGTCCGGCCGCTGTTGCCGGGCGGTATCTGTCCCGGGCTCGGCGATGGCATGACCATAGGTGCCGGTGCGGCGGCCATGACGACTTGAGGAGTTGGCGTAGGCTGGACCACCGTCTGAGGTGGTGGACTGTAGGCCGGTAGGGCGTAGTCGTTGCCGGAGAACTTCTTGTCCAGGTCGCGGAAACTGACTCGGGCTTCGTCGAAGAACATCTTGATCACGCCGGTCGGTCCGTTGCGGTGCTTGGCTACGTGTATCTCGGCCAAGTACCGCTCGTCGAGCGGTATCTCTTCGGTGCGGTAGTTCTTGTCTGCGGCCTTGCGGTAGATGAAGATCACCACGTCGGCGTCCTGCTCGATCGACCCCGAGTCGCGCAGGTGCGACAGTTTGGGGATGGCCGGCTTGGACTGTTCGGTGATGCGCGACAGCTGGGACAGGGCGACGACCGGAATGTTGAGTTCGCGGGCGATGCCCTTTAGCCCTCGGGTGATCTCGGCGACCTCTTGGGTGCGGTTGCCGTCCGAACTCCGGCTGCGCGATTCCATCAGCTGTATGTAGTCGATGACCAGCAAACCCAGTCCGTGTTCGATCTGCAGCCGGCGGGCCTTGGTCCGTATTTCCATGACATTAATGCTGGACGAGTCGTCGATGAAGATCGGCGCCTCGGACAGGTTGCCGAGGGCATGTCCGATGCGGGAGAAGTCGCCCTGATCGTCGCTGTCGTTCAGCTGTCCGCGGCGCATGCGCCAGAGGTCCACGCCGGCCTCGGCGCAGATCATGCGGTCGACCAGCTGTTCCTTGGACATCTCTAGCGAGAAGATGCCGACCGGCACCTTGGCGCGGACCGCCGCCTGGCGTGCGACATCCAGAGCGAAGCTGGTCTTGCCGACCGAAGGCCGGGCGGCGAGTACGATCAGGTCCGAACGCTGGAGTCCGCCCAGCAGCCCGTCGAGGTCGCGGTAGCCGGTGGTGATGCCGCGCAGCTTGCCGCGCTCGCGGTGCAGCTCGTCGATGCGCTCGAACGCCTCGGACAGCGCGTCCTTGAGCGGTGTGAAGTTGGTCTTGAGGTACTTCTGCGAGACGCCGAACAGAGTCTGCTCCGCCGAGTCGAGCAGGCTGTCCACGTCGTCGATGTCCTCGAAGGCCAGAGTTGTGATCTCGCCGGCCGCGGCCAGCAGGCGGCGCAGGGTGGCCTTCTTCTGGATGATGGCGGCGTAGTGGTTGACGTGTGCAGCCGACGGGACCAGAGTCGTCAGCTCCGTCAGGTAGGTCCGTCCGCCGATCGACTCCAGTCGGGTCATTTCCTCCAGTCGGTTGGTCAGCGACAGCAGGTCGATCGGCTCGCGCTTGGCGTGCAGGTCGAGGACGGCACGGAAGATGTCGGCGTGGCTCTGCTTGTAGAAGTCCTCCGGACGGACGGAGTCGGCGATCCTGAGTATCGCATCACGGTCGATGAGCAGTGCGCCGAGGAACGACTGCTCGGCCTCCAGGTTTTGCGGCGGGATTCTTTCGGCTTGGGACATAGGAAAAAGGCAACGATGGAGCGTTCTCCGGTGACGTTTAGCCTATCCATAGTAGGTCGGGCAGGGACAGTAGGCAACGTGCCGCTTAAAGTTTCTGTGGGCCACTTTTCCACTTTCGGTGAATAAGGCTTCAATTTAAGCTGGGGAGCCGGCATCCTCGACAGGCCGGACAGGAGGTTGAGTGCCGTTGATCGGACAGCCGTTCCGGTCGGTCGGGTTTCAGCGCGGGCGCAAAGCAGATATAATCCCGGACATGAGGCGCAAAGGGGGAAATCGTCAGGTGCTCATGGCGGCCGTCACTCTGATCGGGACGATCATCGGGGTCGGCATTTTCGGCATACCCTACGCCGTCAGTCAGGTCGGTGTAGGTCTGGCCCTGGTCTATTTTCTGATTCTGGGCGGAATCCAGCTGCTGCAGTCGCTATTCTATGCCGAGGCAATCATGGCCTGTCCGGAGGAACTGCGGCTGGTGGGACTGGCCGGCAAGTTTTTGGGTCGGCGCGTTCGCAGTATTGCGGCCGTGGCGTTCGTCTTGGGTTTTTGGGGCGCTTCGGTCGCCTACATATTGGTCAGCGGGATTTTCCTGCATCTGCTGCTGTCGCCTTGGCTGGGCGGTACGCCGTTTCACTATCAGGTCATTTGGGGTCTGGTCGGTTCCGCGGTCGTTTATTTCGGCTTGGGCTTCATCGAGAAGGTTGACTTCTGGTCTACCGTCGCGTTGATCGTGTCTTTGCTGGCCATCGTAGCGGCCGCCGGTACGAGGATGGAGCTGTCTAACCTTACGGCTCTGGTTCCCCGTGGTGACCTGTTCCTGCCCTACGGAGTGATCCTCTTTTCGCTTTCCGGCCTGTCGGCCATCCCCGAGATGAGGGACTTCATGGATGGGCACCGGCGCGGTTTCCGGAAGGCGATAGTCGTCGGTACCTTGGCGGCCACCTGCCTGACGGCGCTTTTCGGACTGGCAGTCTACGGCGTGACCGGACAGGGGACGACCAAGGATGCGCTCGACGGCCTGAGTTCCGTCTTGGGCAGCGGCATAGCTGCGTTCGGGGCGGCGTTCGGCTTCCTTGCCGTGGCGACGTCGTATTTCATGATCGGATTGAACCTGCGCTCGACTTTCGAGTATGACTACCGCCTGCGTCGGACGTTGGCCTGGTTCTTGGCGGCGATCGTGCCGCTTCTGGCGGTCGTCCTCGGCATGAAGGACTTCATCTCGACCGTCAGCTTTACCGGTGCGGTGTTCGGCGGCATAACTGCGGTCATTATCGCGATGCTGTACGTGAACGTGACCAGACGGGGACTGCTGGGAAAGCGTCGTCTGGGCATTTCCGGCGTCTGGGCCTACGTCAGCATTGTCGTCCTGCTGCTTGGTGCAGGCTACGAGACAGTGGCTACGCTGATGCGGTGGCCGTAGTAAGTCTTCCGGTCACGAAAAAACTCCCGTATGGGAGTTTTTCTGTCTGAACCGGTCTATTTCTGCTAGGCCGCGTTCTCTTCGGACGGCGCTGCCGGCTGACTGTCGCTGCCGGCGTCTCCTTCCGGAGCGGCGGTAACTTCTTCCGTAGTGGTGGCTTCTGCGGTCTTCTCGTCCTCGGTCGTCGGCTGAACGGCGTCTGTGGCTTCTTCTGACATAACTTTTTCGTTAGTCTGAGTTAATCGATATCAGTCTATTCCGATCGAAGATTTTTGTCAAGCCGAAGACGTTCTTTTTCGTTTTTGCCGAAAAAAGAAACGGGGGAGTAGCCCCCGAAAGTCTCTTATGCGGTTTGAGTCAGCGCGGCGTTTTCTCGTTCTCGTTCCTCTTTTCGTCGAGCGTCGAGACCCGGAAGTCTCATTTCCCTGCAACCACAGCAGATTTTGATCTTTCTTCCTGAGAAGTCTGACACCGTATGCATCATCTCTGTCCTGCAGGAGCTGCAGTAGATGACTTTTCTGCATGTGGCGCAGGCGATGACGGTCTCTTCTTGCAGGAGCATTTTTGTGTGTTTCGTTTCTCGTCTGCAGTCATGACAGTGTTTGATTTCGCTGCATGCGGTGCAGACCATGATGGTCTCGTCGTGCGACAGGGTCCTCGCGACATGCGGGGTCTCCTTGCCGCAGGTGGGGCAGGGAAGGGACTTTTTTTCGGGCAACATCTCCAACAGAAGTTCCGCTGGTGACGTTGCATCTGTCGGCATTTCGGACGGTATCGGCTTCCAAGATGCCGGCGATGGGGTCGAGAGGAATTCACGTTCCAGATAGGCCAATGTCCAGCTTTTTACTGCTAACCGAGCCTGCCTTCTTTTCCGCCTTCTTTCCAATACGTCTCTTGCCGAAGGCTGTCTGTTTTTGTCGGCAGGCTCATCTTGTCTATCTTTAACGCAGTATTTTCCCTCTCGACAGGGGTCTCTTCTCGTTACCATTCTCACCTCCTCTGTGTTGAAAGAACTACTTCTCAATCGCCGATGCGGTGTCTGGCCGCCGCATTAGGTTTGTTTTTTGTAATCCTCCGTCGTTTTGTTTTTGCCAGACGAGCGACATTGTGCAGCAGCATGGCAACCGTGACCGGTCCGACGCCGCCAGGCACCGGAGTGATCCAGCCGGCCACCTCGCTCGCCGTTTCGAACTCTACATCTCCGACTACCCGTCCGTCGACACGTGTCGTGCCGACGTCGAGTATGACCGTACCTGGCTTCAGCATCTGTCCGGTAACTAGACCGGGGCGACCGACAGCCGTAATCAGCAGGTCCGCCTGACCCAATGCCGATGCCAAGTTCGGAGAGTCGCCGCGTACAGTCTCAACTCCCGCACCCTGACGCTCCAAAAACAATTTGAGCGGATGCGAGAATACTTCGCTGTTGGAGATTATGACCGTCCGCTGTCCGTTCAGTTCCAGTCCGGTCTCGTCGAAGAGCAGCTTGAGTCCCTCGACCAGTCCGGGCAGCCGGCAGTCCGGATCCTGGGACATTCGCCTGATCAGTTCGGGATGAAATCCGTCGACGTCCTTGTCCGGATCGATCGTCCGGACGATCCGGTCGGTGTCCAGACCCTTGGGCAGCGGCAGCTGGACCACGATGCCGTGGATGTCGTCGCGCGCGTTCATTTCGGTGACTGCGCGTACGATCGTTTCCTCGTCCGTATCCTGCGGGAAGACCAATGACTCGAAATGCACGCCGATTCTTTTTGCAGCCTCCATCTTTTTGCGAACGTAGACCTTGGAGGCCGGATCGTCTCCGACCATAATGACCCCCAGACCGGGGGTCATGTCAATTGACTCAATTTCCGAGCGTGTTTCGGCCAGGATCCTTCGGGCCACCGCCCGCCCGTCGATTATCCTAGCGGACATGGCCGTAGTCGAGGTCCGCGTAGAGCGGGAATGCCTCGGTTATGTTTCGGACTTCGGAGCGGATCAGGTCGAGTTCGGTTTCGCCGTCGGACCTCAGCGTGCGGGCGATGAGCGAGGCGACCCTGCGCATCTCCGGTTCGTGAAGTCCGCGGGTAGTCAGCACTGGCGTCCCCAGCCGCAGTCCTGACGGGTCGGTCGGCTTGCGTTCGTCGAAGGGGATCAGGTTCTTGTTGGTGTGGATGCCCACGGCGTCCAGCCTGGTCGATGCCTCCTGTCCGAAGACGCCGACCGGCGTCAGGTCGACGAGCACCAGATGGTTGTCCGTTCCGCCGGAGACGACGCGCAGTCCCTCCTCGACTAGCGCCGCCGACAGCTCGCGGGCGTTGGCGATCACCTGTCGCTGGTAGTCAGTGAAGTCCGGCCGCAGTGCCTCACCGAAGGCCACGGCCTTGGCCGCAATGACGTGCATCAGCGGACCCCCCTGGATTCCCGGAAAGACCGCCGAGTCGATGCGTCGGGCCAGGTTTTTCTTGTCGTCGGGACGAAGCCGGTCCTCCCGCCGGCAGAGGATCAGCCCGCCGCGCGGACCGCGTAGGGTCTTGTGCGTGGTCGAAGTCACGACGTCGGCTACTGCGACCGGATCGGGATGCAGTCCGGTCGCGACCAGTCCGGCGATATGCGCCATGTCGACCATCAGGTAGGCTCCGACCTCGTCGGCTATCTTCCGGAATCCGGCGAAGTCGATCGAGCGCGGATAGGCGGTGTAGCCGGCCAGGATGACCTTGGGGCGTTCGCGTCGCGCCAGTTCGCTGATCTGGTCCAAGTCCAACGTCTCGGTTTCTCGACTGACGCCGTAGGGGATGAAGGAGTAGAGCTTGCCGGAGAAGTTGACGCGGCTGCCGTGCGTCAGGTGTCCGCCGTGCGCCAGGTCCAGGGCCATGATCTTGTCTCCGGGTTCGGCCAGCGCGAAGTAGGCGGCCATGTTGGCCTGGGAACCGCAGTGCGGCTGGACGTTGGCGTGCTCGGCACCGAAGAGTCGCCTGGCTCGTTCGATGGCCAGCGTCTCGGCGACGTCGACGTGCTCGTTGCCGCCGTAGTAGCGTTTGGCCGGATAGCCCTCGGCGTACTTGTTGGTCAGCACCGTGCCGAGCGCCTCGAGTACCGCCTCGGAGACGGAGTTTTCGGAGGCGATCATCTCGAGTCCGTTTCTCTGACGCGACAGCTCGGCCGCCAGGGTGGCAGCCACTTCCGGATCCTGTTGTCGCAGGTGTTCTAGCATAGGTCCGTAAAACTCTAGCATGACGTCGGAGACATTTGAAGAAGATAAATCCTTCTCGCCGTCTGCCTCAATTAAGGATCAGGAAATGGTCGAAAAAACGTCGGTTTTCGAAGTCAGGAAGGATTTTTCGACGTTAATTTAGGCACTTGATCATATAGGTGCCTCGACGTCGGTAGCCGAGCTTGCGGTAGTAGGCCCGGACGCCGACGCCCGAAATTACGGCCATCCGTTTGAAGCCAGACTGGCGAGCCAGTTGTTCGGCTTCGTCCATCAGTCGACGTCCGTGCCCATGGTGCTGGGCGGACTTCGGACTGTGGCCGTCGATCGGCACCAGATGGCCGTAAGTGTGCAGTTCGCGAAGCAGCGCTGCACCGCGGATTTCCGGCGGCAGGTTGTGCTGATCGGATACGTTTCCGGGAAGCCGTAGGCGGCAGAAGGCGAAGACCGCCCGGCGTTCTGGGTCCTCGAACGACAGAAAATGTTCGGTTCCGCCCGAAGCCTCATAGATGTCGTCGAAGAGTGTTGGTTTGGCGGACAGGATGTCGGGATCGGACTGGGCGACCCGTCCGATTTCGCGGCAGCGCAGGCAGCGGCAGGCCAGACCGCGGGTCTTCATCTCCTTTTCGACGACCTGTCGCAGGCTGGTGACCGAGTTGCCGGCCACGATCGACGGTGACGGTATGTCGCGGATCACGCGCGAGACGCGGCAGTAGTGTGGTAGTTCCTTTTTAATCGCGATGAGCGTTTCGAGCAGGCCAGCGTCAGAGTATGGACGATAGCGTCCTGACTTCCACCAGTCGTACAGTTCGGCGGTCTTGAGCACCGCGCAGGGATAGATCTTGATCATGTCCGGGCGGTAGTCCGGGCTGCTGAAGACCCCCCGTAGCATCCTGAGGTCGGACTCCGGTGTAGCTCCCGGCAATTGTGGCATCAGGTGGTAGTCGACCTTGAAGCCGGCGTCCCTAAGCAGTGCGGTGGCTCGAATCACGGCCGACGAGTCGTGGCCGCGGCGGCAGTCCGTCAGGATCTTGTCGTCGGTGGTCTGCACGCCCAGCTCGATGCGCGTGCAGCCAAGTTCCCGCAGGCGGACGATTTCGGGTGGAGTGATGAAGTCGGGCCTGGTCTCGAGGGTCAGTCCGACGATGCGCTGACCGGCCGTCTCGTTGCGTCGTTGCGAGGTGGCCAGGTCGGACGACGTCCTTCGGCGGTGCGCAGTGAAGTCGTTGCAGGCGTCGAAGCAGCGGCGGACGAACTCGCGTCGATAGTCCCAGCGATGGGCCGACCAGGTTCCGCCTTTGACGATCAGTTCGATTTTGTCGGTCGGGTGGCCGTTGTCCGTCAGGGCCCGCAGCCGACCGATCACTTGGTTGTATGGATCGAACCTGTAGGTGAGCGCCCGCATGGCCGCCGGCTCGTTCGACAGGTAGCTCTTCGGCATCCGGGCCTCGGACGGGCAATATATGCAGCGGCCTGGACAGTGATAGGGCTTGGTCAGCACGGTCACGACTGCCACACCGGAGAGGGAACGGACGCGGGCCTTGACCAGCATGCGTTCTATTCTTGATGCGGCTAGGTTGGGTCGGTCGGCGATCATTTCGTGGTAGGCGGCCAGCAGCTCGTGGGTTGCCGGCTGGCTCTGGTGTAGTCGGGAAGATGTCTGACGCACGACGGCAAAAAGATCGTCACGCGTACGGGGGCGTGACTTGAGGACGGCCAGTATGGCGGTCTTGGCCAGTGCGCTGGCGTCGGACACGGGTTTCTTTGGACGGCTGCTCATGGCGTTTGTGTCTTAGGATGGAAGGTTATCATCAGGTTCTGGGTCGAGCAATTGGGTCGGGAGGGAGTGGGAGGCTTGACGCTAGCCTTAAGTCGTGCTTATATTTAAAGTTGTCTGCACTTTCGTTGGCAGGCACGGGAGGAGACTATGGAGTACGGAGAGGAAAGGCAACTCATAGTTGCTTTTCGCAACGGACTCGAGAGTATTTTGTCGCTCTGGAGAGAGTGCGGAGAGAATTCGACCGACACTTACGGAAAATGCGTGGCCGGAATGCACACTCTCAGTCATCTTGCCTCCAAGATGCGTCGTAACGGCGGACGGTCGTTTATGGCCGGACTGATTGTCGAGAACCTGCTCGTCGATTCCGTGCCGCGGCCAGTGCAGAGTCTGGTGCTTACTGCGTTGGCGCGGTGGGAACACGATGCCAATCCCGGGCTATGTCCGTTATTGAAAGGCCGGACGGTCTCTTGGTTCGGACGGGTGCTCGAGCTGGTGGCCCAGAATCAGGCTCCGGCCTGCGTCCGTTGGTTCGAGGATATGGGCCGGGGGATTGCCGTGGAGGGTGGCGGACAGCATTGCTGGATCCTGCCGCCACAGCCGATCCGCATGCTGCGCGGACTGCTGTTCGGTACCAAGCCGGGCAGCAATGGTATGGTCTGGTTCTGGCAGCAGGCTGCCAATTCGACAAATTTTCCGGATCAGATTTTTACTGATCCGGGTGATTTTGACCGGCGTGCTTGTTACTTGACCGAGCAGCATGTCAGACAACTGGCGGCATTCTTTTCCGCCGCTCCGGAGGTGGCCGTCCAGCGGTTCGGGAATGTGCTGCGGACGATCGTCGGCTCCATGAACTGCATTACCTACGCGCAGGTCAGATGCCGCGGTACATTGTTTGAGCGGTCGTTCTGCTGCAGTGAGGGGGAACTCTCTTTGGAGATGTTCCCTGAGCTTACACTGTCTGACCTTACATTGATGGAGGGGGACGACGTCATCGTTTGGTCCGTCGAAGTGCCGGACGAGAAACGACCGCTCATCCTGAAGGCCATCCTGGCGTCGGTTGAAGGCCGTCGCCGTGAGCTGATCGGGGGAGTCTTTTTTCCGACCAAGTGATCGGCCGGAAAAGTCGAAATTCTTTTCTCATCGAGGTGCCATCTGCGGTACCTCGTCTTTTTTTGTCCGAGTTTTCGTGCGCAAAACGTCGGCGTTTCATTTTGTCGGATTCATGTCATAATTTGTCCGTATGGAATGGCTGAAGGAAGTCAAAAAGGCCCACATCATCGGTATCGGAGGGATAGGCGTGTCGGCAGTGGCCCGCCTGCTTTTGACTTCCGGGGTCGAGGTCAGCGGTTCGGACTTCGCCGAGAGCGGTGTGGTCGAGGTGCTGCGGCGCGTCGGGGCGAAAGTGACTATCGGTCACGATGCGGCCAACCTGCCGACTGACGTCGATCTGGTCGTGCGTACGAGCGCCGTGCCGGAAGACAATCCGGAGCTGGTCGAGGCCCGTCGACGCAACATTCGTAACCTGACCTACTTCGAGTTCCTCGGCGAATATGCGGACGGCAAACGAACTGTGGCTGTAGCCGGCACCAACGGTAAGAGTACGACCACTGCCATGCTGGGGTTGATACTGATCGAGGCGGGCTTCGATCCGACGGTGATCGTCGGCACTAAGGTCCCCTCGTTTGACGGCGGAAATTTGCGGTTGGGCGGCAGCAACCTGCTGGTGGTGGAGGCCTGCGAGCATCAGGCTCATCTGCTGGTCTTCAGTCCGTCGGCGGCGGTCGTCACCAACGTCGAGGAGGACCATCTCGACTACTACACCGACCGGCAGCACATCATGGACACCTTCGAGCAGTTCCTCAGTCAGGTCAGGTCCGACGGCTTCGTCGTGCTGAACGCCAACGATTCGGACGGATCCGGTGCGCTGCAGTGCAGCGGTCGGAGCCTGCGTTTCGGGTCCGGCGAGGAGGCCGACTACCGTCTCGGCGAGATCGCGATCGGCGACGGGGTCCAGAGCTTCCATCTCTATAGGGGGGAGCAGGACCTGGGCGAGATCGAGCTGCATGTGCCCGGACGGTTCAACATCGAGAACGCCACGGCCGCCGCGGTCTTGGCCCTGGAGCACGGGGCGCCTTTTGAAGCCGTCCGGAAGGCGCTGTCCGGGTACGGCGGCATCTGGCGCCGGTTCGAGGTGGTGGGGGAGCCGTACGGCGGTCCGGTGATCTCCGACTACGGTCATCATCCGGTCGCGGTCGAGGGGACCATCGCCGCGGCGCGCGAGTTCTATCCCGACCGCAAGATCGTATTGGTCTTCCAGCCGCATCACCGCAACCGGACCCGCAACCTGTTCGACCGTTTCGTCAGGTCGTTCGACGGTGCGGATTCGGTCGTGCTGCTCGAGATATACGATGTCATCGGACGGGAGGACGACGCGGATGCGGACGTCAGCTCGCGTCGGCTGATGGAGGCGGTGATCGGACACGACCGTTCGCGGGGCGTCGAACGGCAGATCAGGTATGCGGCTTCGCTCGAGGAGGGCTTCGCGGCCATCCATTCCGTACTGGCACCGGGTGCGGTCACCCTGGTTTTGGGAGCCGGTGACGTCGACCTCTTGGCACGGCGGCTGGCCGGGAAGGAAACCGACTGAACTATGTCGAATCAAATCACAGAAGAACTTCGCCGGCGCGTATCGCCGGAAGTCATCACCGACGAGCCGTTGGCTCCGTACACCAACTATCGGATCGGCGGTCCGGCCGACTATCTTTTCGCCGCACCGTCCGCCGATTTGGCGGTGGCCGCTGTCCGTACCGCCCTGGAACTCGACCTGCCGTACTACATTTTAGGCGGAGGCTCGAACGTCCTGGTCTCGGACGGCGGCTTTCGGGGTCTGGTGATCAGGATGGCCAATCGCGGTATCGAGATCGACGGATCCAGAGTTCGGGTCGAGGCCGGCACTCCGACCGCCCTCCTGTCCCTGAAGACCACCGAGGCCGGACTGACCGGATTCGAGTGGGCTATCGGCCTGCCCGGGACGGTCGGCGGGGCGATCCGCGGCAACGCCGGCTGCTACGGCGGCTCGGCCGGCGAATTCGTCGATGTCGTCAGTTGCCTGCGCGACGGGAAGGCAGTCGAGATGACTCGGGCGGAGTGCGGCTTCGGCTATCGGCAGAGTGCGTTCAAGTCGGATCCGAGCCGTGTCGTCCTGTCCGTCGTCATGACACTGCGCATCGCGGAAGATGCGGCCGACGGACTGGCCCGGCTGAAGGAGATCTTGAACGATAAGAGGTCAACTCAACCGGCGGGACAGTCGACTGCCGGCTGTGTCTTCAAGAACTGGCGCCCAGAATCACCGGAGGACCTGGACGGCTTACGTCGTTGGCTGGACCTCGATTCGGGTGAGACCGTTCCGGTCACGGCCGACGGAATCGTTCCGGCCGGTTGGATTCTGGATCGGGCGCAGTTGAAGGGGACTAAGGTTGGACACGTCAGCGTCTCCGACCGCCACGCCAACTTTTTCATCAGCGACGGACAGGCTTCGGCCGAGGAAGTCGTCCAGCTAATCGCCTTGGTCAAGTCTCGCCTGCGCAGTCAGACTCAGGGACGGGTTATCCTCCTGGAGGAGATCGAGTATGTCGGGTTCTGACGTTCCGGCGGTTCAGGTCGGGGAACGGGTGTCCGGTCCACAGGTCGATGGGGAAGCGAAAGTCAGTCCCGTTCTGCGGCCTGCCGTCAGGCGTAAGGCGATTCGTTGGGTCTGGCTGGCGGCGGTCGCGGCAGCCGTCGGTGTCGGCTGGTGGTGGTTCGCCGGCAACGTCTGCGGCCTGCCGATCGGATATCGGATCGGCCATTATGACGAGCGGTTCGGCATCTCTCGCGAGGAACTGCTGTCGGTCATGTCCGAGGCCGAGCGGCAGTGGGAAAGCGCGACCGGACAGGACCTGCTGCGCTATGATCCAGACGACGCCGATGCCGTAGCCGTCAACCTGGTTTTCGACGATCGGCAGGTGGCGACGCAGGAGCTGGAGCGGCTGAAGTCGGAATGAACCGGACTGGAGTCCGAGATCAGCTCGATAGCCAGCGAGTATCAGGATATGAGGTCCGCCTACGATGAGCGTGAGGTATCGATAGCCGAACTGAAGGCGTACTATGAGGAGCAACTGCAGCTGTTCGAATTGACGGTGCAGGCTTGGAACGCCCGCGGCGGTGCGTCTCGGGGCGCCTATGACGAGCTGCTGCGCGAGCAGGGACGCCTTGACAGCTATGTCAGCGACCTGAACGCGCTCATCGAAGAACAGAACCGTCAGGCCGAACGGCTGAACCAGCTGGCCGGGCAGGAACAGGAAAAGGTGGTCGGTTTCAACACCGGAGTGAACCGCTTCAACGAGACGTTTGCCTTGGGCGGCGACGATGAGCAGGGGATCTACGGCTCGGGGACCATCAACGTCTATCAGTTCGACGACCACGAGGACCTGGTCATGCTGCTGACGCACGAGTTCGGGCATGCGCTGGGGTTGGGTCATGACGGCGATCCCCAATCGGTCATGTTCCCACGCAAGAACGAGCGGCAGGACGACGGTGGCGCCTACATTCCGTCGGGGACCCTGCAGGGGCTGTTTCGGCGCTGCAACCTGCGCTGAATCGAATGAATCAATTTGCTAATCGAACCTAAAGATCTAGCGATATGCATGTCGACATTAAGACCAAGGGTATCGAGCTGACCGAGGTGATTCGGTCGGCGGTCGAGCAGCGTCTGGCCAAGCTGGAGTCGGAGCTGGAGAGGTTCGGGACGGCCGTGTCGCTCGAGGCGGTGGTCGGCAAGACGACCGAGCATCACAACAAGGGACCTTTCTTCCGGGCCGAGCTGCGGGTCGGACTGCCGGGCAAGTCCGTCTACGCCGAGGCCGAGAATGAGGACCTCTATGTGGCGATCCGCGAGGCTCGCGACAAGGCTAGACGTCAGATCGTCGACTACAAGGGAAAATTCGAAGATCAGGCCAAAGTGACTGATGGCCAGAGTTCGTTCGAGCTTTAGCACGACGGTGGGGCGGACCGGAAGAGTCTTGGCTCGTCATGTATCTATAGTATAGAAGGTTCGAATGCGGACGCGCTCAGTCGGGCGCGTTCGTCGTTTTGTGGGGTCATTAGGCTTCATTTGGACCGTATTTTAGCCCGAAGCATGGACGGTTCGGTTCGGGGAGGTATATATTGAGGCCGTCAATCACGGATTATTGAACCAACATGTCTTTACTTTACAGAATTTTCGGCGACCCCAACGAGAAGGTTTTGGCCGACATGCGCCCCCTGGTCGAGGACATCAACGCGCTGGAGGGAGAGATCGGCCGGCTGGGACCGGAGGCGATTCGGGATCGGTCAATCGACCTGAAGCGGCGGGTGGCGAACGGGACGTCCTTGGACGAAATCCTGCCCGAGGCCTTTGCGCTCTGCCGTGAGGCGGCCAAACGTACGCTCGGCCAGCGTCACTACGATGTCCAGCTTATGGGCGGCATCGTGCTGCACAACGGACAGATTGCGGAGATGCGCACTGGTGAGGGCAAGACCCTGACTGCGACCTTGGCTGTCTACCTTAATGCGCTGTCCGGCAAGGGCGTGCACGTTGTCACGGTCAACGACTACCTGTCGCGTCGCGATGCGGCCTGGATGGGGCAGGTCTACCATGCGCTCGGTCTGAGCGTGGCCTGCGTCAACCATCAGACGGCCTATGCCTACGATCCGGACTGGAAGATGCCGGAAGATACGGTCGAACTGACCATGGAGGATCTGGCGGAGGCGTCGGAAAAGGAGGAGGGCGGGGCCGTGGACCGGAAGCGCGACGCGACCGGCTCGTTTCAGGTCGAGATGGACTACCTCCGTCCGGTCGGACGCAAGGACGCCTATCTGGCGGACATCACCTACGGCACCAATAACGAGTACGGCTTCGACTACCTGCGCGACAATATGGCCGTACGTCCGGATCAGAAGGTCCAGCGTCCGCTGCACTACGCCATCGTCGACGAGGTCGACTCGATCCTGATCGACGAGGCCCGGACGCCGCTCATCATCTCCGCACCGGCCGAGGAGGCGGCGGCGGACACCTATTACAGGTTCGCCGTCATGGTCAAGCCGCTGCAGGAGGATGTGGACTTCAATCGCGACGAGAAGATGAAGGCGGCCAGCTTCACCGAGGAGGGGCAGAATCGGATTTCACGCAAGCTGGGCTTCGACCCGTGGGCCGACAACGACACTAGGACCATCTTCCATCTGGAGGCTGCACTGCGCGCCGGCAAGATGTACGAGATCGACCGCGACTACGTGGTCAAGGACGGAGAGGTGATCATCGTCGACGAGTTCACCGGTCGGCTGATGAACGGCCGCCGCTACAGCGAGGGGCTGCATCAGGCGATTGAGGCCAAGGAGGGAGTGGCCATCCAGCGCGAAAGCCGGACGCTCGCCACCGTCACCTTCCAGAACTACTTTCGCATGTACGAGAAGCTGGCCGGAATGACCGGTACGGCCGCGACCGAGGCTGAGGAGTTTTCCAAGATATACAGTCTCGAAGTGACGGTCCTGCCGACCAACCAGCCGACCTGCCGTGAGGACCTGCCGGATCGGATCTACAAGAACGAGCGTGGCAAGTTCGCCGCGGTAGTGGAGGAGATTCGGGCCAGGCACGAGAAGGGACAGCCGGTGCTGGTCGGTACGGCCTCGATCGAGAAGAACGAGATTCTGGGGAAGCTGCTCGAACGCGAGGGCATTCCGCATGAGCTGCTGAACGCCAAGAACCACGAGCGCGAGGCCCGGATCATCGCCCAGGCCGGTCGAGCCGGGGCGGTTACGATCGCGACCAACATGGCCGGACGTGGCGTGGACATAATCTTGGGCGGCAATCCGCCGGATTCGGCGGCGGCCGAGAGGGTGCGCGGGTTGGGAGGCCTGTTCGTCATCGGCACCGAACGGCACGAGTCGCGGCGCATAGACAACCAGCTGCGCGGTCGTGCCGGACGTCAGGGCGATCCGGGCAGCACCAGGTTCTTCATTTCGCTCGAGGACAACCTGATGCGGATTTTCGCCTCGGACAGCATGCGGGCGATGATGGACCGTCTCGGCTTGCCCGACGACCTGCCGATCGAGAACCGGATCGTCAACCGCTCCATCGAGAGCGCCCAGAAGAAGGTCGAGGGACACCATTTTGACGTACGCAAGCACCTGCTGGAGTACGACGACGTGCTGAACCGGCATCGCGAGGTCTTCTACCGCAAGCGTGACGATATGTTGGGCCTGCCGCCGGACGATTCGGCCGGCATGCGTCGGCACGCGCTCGAGCTGGTGGAGTCGGAGATCGAACGGGTCGTGCTATTCCACACTTCGGCCGAGGACGAGAAAAGCTGGGACCTGAAGGAGATCTACGAGGTCATCGATACCATCTTTCCGATGTCGGCCGAAGAGCGCGAGAAGCTGACCGAGATCAGCCGCGAGGTCGGCTCTAAGAGGGAGGATGCCGAAGCGCGGACCATGATCATCGAGTTTCTGATGTCGGTGGCCGGCGCGGAGTACGACAAGCTGGAGTCCCGAGTCAGTACGGCTCTGTCTTCGATTGGCGGCGGAACCGCCCACTTTCCGGACATAGTTCGGGGCATGATCCTGCGCGCCATGGACATGCTGTGGGTCGAACATCTGGACGCCATGGACCACATGCGGACCGGCGTCGGGCTGCAGGGCTACGGCCAGCGCGATCCGCTGGTCGAGTACAAGAAGGAATCCTTCCGCATGTTCAACGAGTTCATGGCCATGATCGAGAAGCAGGTCGTCTATTCGCTGTTCAAGATGAGCGTCGTGGCCCAGCGGCCGCAGACGGTCCAGCCGGCCAAGTCGCTTCTTGACCAGAGCGGACTGAAGATGTCTGGCGCCCAGAAGTCTACGGACGGCGGGGCGGCCGAATCCGGTGCTGGCGCAGCCGGCGATAAGGTCGGCCGCAACGATCCTTGTCCCTGTGGGTCGGGCCTGAAGTACAAAAAGTGCCATGGGAAGTGACAATTTGTAATTCCGTGTAAAGTCGAATTATAAGAAGCGTCATGGACACGTAGATAAAAAAAGCGAGACTGTGGAGTCTCGCTAATATCCAAAAATGGCTAGAACGAGAAAGGGAGCCAGGATGGGTTGATCAGTTCTATGATGGGTGCGGTCAGGAATAGTCCGATTAATCCAAAAATTAAAAACACGATGCCGATGGAAGGCACAGCGATAAAGCACACAATCATTCTGATGAGGGGATTTTTAACTGGCCGATTGTTGACTTTGACGCTTTTTGGTTTGAATAGCCCTACGACCCCGACAAGAATCCACAGTGCTATCGAAATTAATGAAAGTATGGACATACGATCCGGTTAGAATCTTTAAATTTTCTATTTGGAAGTTTACAGCAAGAAGGATATTCAATAAAATCTCCGACGAACCAGCCCTTCCTCTTAGAGCGCGTTCAAAATCTTTTCTGCAACAAAACAAGAAAAGCCAGCGTCACCATCTGGCGACTGGTCGTGAGAAGCCGCTCGCAGTTTTTCCAGAGCCTCCGAGATTTTTCCAGCCAGCTGAACGACCGTTCCACGACCCACCGCTTCGGAAGCACGACGAACCCGTGGATCTCGTTTCGCTTCACTGCCTCGACCGTTGCGCCAAGGATGCCGTCGATCCTTTCCGCGAACGGCGCGCCGGCATAGCCGCCGTCGGCCAGGAGTCCCCTCACCCTGGAGAGGTGCCTTCTGCTCTGTGCCGCCATGAGAACGGCTCCGTCGCGGTCCGTGACGTCGGCCGTCGTGACGGCGATGGCATGCGGCAGGCCGTTCGTGTCGACTCCGACGTGCCGCTTGATGCCGGAGACCTTCTTGCCGCCGTCATATCCCTTCTCGTTGGCGGAATCGGTGTTCTTCACGCTCTGCGCATCAACGATGAGAAAGCTCGTGGAGGGGTCCCTGCCGAGGTCGACACGGACCGTGCCAACGATTTTTTTTAGGGCCCGCTCGAGCAGGCTGCCGCGATCCCCGTCCGCGGCGCTCCAGATCTGAAAGTAGGAATGGACTGTCCTCCACTTCGGAAAGTCGCGCGGGATCATCCGCCACTGGCAGCCGCTCTTCAGAAGGTAGGGCAGTCCGCAGTAGGCATCGTACAGGTCGACGGTCCTTGGCCGCGTCGTCTTCCTCGCGGACTCGAGAAGCGGACGGACGAGTTCGAACTGCTCCCTGGTGACGTCGCTTGGGTATGGTTGTCGCATATCGTAAAAGAAAAGTGGGCACTGGCGTGCCCACTTTTCTACAGCATTTTGCGAAAAAGATTTTGAACGCGCTCTTAGGCAGCCTTTCGTTCAGTTCATCTAAGTTGCCGTGCTCCACCATACTTCATGACTATGCCTCATGGAATTTCTAAAAGGTGTTTCTAACTAAACAAGGATCATTAAATCCTTAATTCTACATTTTTTTAATTCCCCATCGACTTCAAGAATTACCCAAATGTCTGATCCGTAGAAATTTATCAATTCCTGACAGATTTGACATGGAGAAATGACGGTTGGTTTGGACACGTCTCGCAGTCTGACGGCAACAACGGAATCAAATTCCCTTTCTCCGTTCGAGACTGACATTCCCATGGCAACATGTTCCGCACAAACATCAACAGTTAGGGATTCAAGATGAACGCCGGCATAGACCTTTCCAGATTTTGCCCGCACTGCAGAGCCCACATGATGCTTCCCAAGTAGAAAATTCTTCTGGATTACTATAGTTGCCGCGTCAACCAATTTCTGGTCCTCTTCCATTATGGAATGGTACTCCATACTGTTACTTTAGACAACGTCTATTTTACTTCTGTCCGCACCCGTCGACACCAAAACAAAAGGCTTTGATGGACTCCGTTCAAATCCAAGTAACGTTATCTCTTCTTGCGGAAGATGTCGACATTGCTCAGTTTAAGATTTCAATTTGAAATTGAATAAGGTGGACACGTCATTCCGAAACAGTCGAAGTAAAATGGGCGCGACACAAAAAGGGTTTGAAAAAGGAGACCGGTCACGAGCTGAACGAGAGCGATAGGACACTGGTCATGCTGATTTCCGGCAGGTGGCGTCAGAACTTTCCGAACAGTTCGACAGAAATGATTCTATCCAGTCCTGGAGATTACGCTCTACATTCCGGTCAGATGCATGAGTCAGAGGCGCTGGAGGACAGTCATGTCATGGTCGTCAGGTGGGTGGAGAATTGATAAAGTTACGAAATCAGTTATGCAGGTGTTCATAGAGAATGAGGCCGGTTCCGATCGGAAGAATTTGTACAACGAAAAGACGCTGGAGTTCAGGAAGGTCATCAGGGTGTCCCGTGAGTATCCCTTTCCGTACGGGTTTATCTTGGGGACGACAAGCGGTGACGGGGACAACTTGGACTGCTTTATCATCACCGAAAAGAAGCTGAGAACTGGGCAGGTGGTGGAATGTGATCCGATCGGAATGATGGAACAGTCCGAAGACGGTAAGGAAGATCTTAATGTCTTGGCCGCACTGCTCGATAATGAAGTCTCGATCGATGAGGAGACGAAGGGTAAGCTGGTTGAATTCATCTCGCACGTTTTCGATCATCGACCCGACAAGGTCGTAAGGGTCGGGCATTTTTTGGGAAAAGACGAGGCCATCAGTCTTGTCGGCGAATGCCTGGACTAACTTGAAACTATGGCAGACATCAACGAGAGCGCACTGCTTATTCTTAACGAGGACAGGACGAAGTTTCTCGTAGACCACAAGTCTAAGGAGGACGTCACCTCACAGTGGCTGATGCCAGGAGGTAGCATTGAGGCCGGCGAATCGGTCGAGGAATCGTTGGCCAGAGAGGTTGGGGAAGAACTGAACTGCCAACTCGACGTGTCGACCGTGAAGTTTGTCGGAGAATATGAAGCTCCGGCTGCCGGTCTGCCCGGAAAGATCGTCAACATCAAGCTGTATTCCGGTTCGATCGTCGGTCAACCGGTACCCAACTCGGAAATCGTCGCTCTCGGCTGGCTCGGAAAGAATGATCGTGACAATCAGGAAGTAAGTGAGATCATACGGGAGAAAATCATCCCCGATCTGCTTGAGCGAGGAATCTTGTTGAGCTAGGCCTTTTCGTGGGGCGTTTTAAGGCGGAAAAACCGTGCCTCATGGTCCGGTTTTTTGGTTTGATTTGACGGCGTTTTATGGGTACCCTAAAAGGAATGTTGTCATAGAAATAACCGACGGATTATGAGCGACAAGCAAGTGATAATCGACAAAATAGACGGTTTGGCAACTTTATTGACCGGCCAGATCGAGGGTCTAGACCGGCGTCTTACCGGTAAGATCGAAGGGCTTGATCAGCGCCTTACCGGCCAGATGTCCGACATGGATCAGCGGCTGACGGGTGAGATTGGGAAGCTGACCGGACGACTCGACGGCTTCGAGGGCCAAATGTCGGATATGGACCGGCGGCTGAATGGCCAGATCGAGGAATTGACGACCGAGGTCAGGGGTCTGAACGAGCGGGAGGACCTGCTCTTTCAGAAGGTGGTGGAGATCGACGACAAGCTCGGTGATTTGGCGGCGAACGCACGGGTTGACGGTCTGGAAGACCGCATGATGATCGAGTTCGACAAGCAAACGTCGGTACTTAATAGGTTGGACGAGGAACGTCTGTCGTCTCTTGTGCGCATGGACCGGATCGAGGGACGTTTGAATTCGACTAGGATTGCTTGAAAGAAATAATGACGGAGTGTTCATCTTTAACATGAAAATTAGCCAATACGTACGAGAATTCACCTCAAACGAGCGGATTTTGCCCCGGCATATCTGGGCTGAAGTCAAGGAATGGCTGGTCGAGGTCTGGCACCGTAACCCGGCCGGCATGAAGGAGGAGTTCGGCGATGTATTTCATTTTCTGCAGCTATGGTTGTTTTGGCGGTTTCGGTTGGATGGGGAGCTGTGGCCGTCGACACGCGGGTCGACCGACAAGTTCATGAATCGGCTGAAGACTTGGCGGCGACTTTATGCGGCGGTCGGCCTGCCGGAAGACATCTCTAATTTTTGCGGCAACTGCAGTAAGCTCGAGAAGGTCGTATTGCAGCTGGGCCGGTTCGGTGTCGACCGTCAAGACGGCCATAGCCGCCTACCAAAAGACGGTTTCGGCAAAGTAACCGACAGTTTATCATGAAGATCGTCTTCTGCGGCAGTCTCAACTTTTATCGTCAGTTCGATGAACTGGCGGGTCGGCTCGGATCCATGGGCTTCCATGAGGTATACATTCCGGCGACCGCTCGCAGAATCATCAGCGGGGAGGTGACGTTGGGTCAGATCAACAGCGAGAAGGCGATAGGGACCTTCGCCGAAAGGACGATCAGGGATGATCTGATCCGGAAGCACTGGCGGGCCATCAGGGATGGAGACGCGATTCTGGTCGTGAATGGCGAAAAGAACGGAGTGGCCGGCTACATCGGCGGCAACACTTTTCTGGAGATGGGTTTTGCCCACGTTCTGGACCAGAAGATGTTTCTGCTGAATTCGATTCCTGACATGCCGTCCTGTCGCACCGAGATCGAGGCTTTCCGGCCTGTCGTTCTGGACGGCGACCTCGGTCGGCTGGTCGTCTGAGCGGCTCGCTACGGTCGATCCGTCATTGGGGATGACATCGGCCCTTGAAGCTGATAGCATGCAAGACGTCTTCAGCTAAACCCGAACGCCATGTGGGACATCAATGAGCTACATCATCGTCTTAAGGAAAAGAAGAAGGAACGCCGTGACCTGAATCGCGTCGTCAAGGACGAGCTGGCCCAGAACGCCGAGTATCAGCAGGTCGTCGAGGAGCTGAAGACCCTACGCGAGCGCAAGAAGTCGATTGAGGGTACGGTCAAGATGTCCTGTTCGTCAGAAGTCGATCGCATGGACGTGCTGAAGGACGAGATCGTCGCCGACACCGAGCTGCTCTCCGACTTGGCGCTCAACATGTATGTCGAGGGCAAGACCGTCGAGATCGTCGAGGACGAGACACGCTACGTGCCGCAGTTCACGGTTCGGTTCAAGAAGGACGACACGCCGGTCTCTGCTGTGATGGCCGAGGCGGCTGCGGCAGCGCGGGCCGAGTCTCATCAGGAGCGCACCTTCGCTCCGTTCGTGCAGCCGGCCTAAAAAAGGGGGACAGAAACAAATCAAGGCGGGCCCGGGTGGGTATCCGCCTTTTTGGTTAGATTTGGGATGCCCGAACGCACCCCATAAGGGTCGGCCACCTACGGAACAACAGTCGAGTTGTCAAAACGGGCGCATTTAATTAGGATGATTGGCAGTTGTGAATAATCTGACGTAGGCAGCGCGTCCTGTCGCGCTCGTTTTTTCCGAGGGATTCCTCAAGTATGAGTATGAAATCTTTTCTCAAAGGCTCACGCCGGACACTCCGTGGATTTTGGGGTGTTCTGCTGTCGCTTCTCCTGCCGGCTACGCCCCGCGGCCGGATCAGACGGGCGGCGTTTCTCATCGTACTGCTGCTGGTCTTCTCCAGTGCACTGAGCTATCCGAAGTGGTGGAATTCGTCCGTCGACCGGATCAACAGTTGGTCCGAGGGAACCCTTGGATTCAATCTTCAGGTGCCGCGGTTTTGGGAAAAGCCGTTCATGCTGGGCCTGGACCTGCAGGGCGGAACTCATCTGGTCTACGTGGCCGACATGAGTAACATCTCCGCCTCGGAGCAGGACGCATCGATCGCCGGTGTGCGTGACGTCATCGAGCGGCGGGTCAACTCTTTCGGCGTGTCCGAACCGCTGGTTCAGACCAACAAGTCCGGCGACGAGTGGCGTCTGATCGTCGACCTGGCCGGAGTGTCGGACATATCCGAGGCCATTAGGCTGATCGGCGAGACTCCGATCCTCGAGTTCAAGGAACAGAACGACGAGCCGCCACGGGCCCTGACCGCCGAGGAGCAGGCTGACCTGGAAGCAAACAATGCAGCCGCCAAATCCAAAGCCGATGACTTGTTGGCACAGGCTCTGTCCGGTAGCGACTTTGTCGCCCTGGCTACCGAGAACTCAGACGACCTGTCCACCCGGGGTACCGGAGGGGATCTCGATTTTCAGTCAAAGTCCGGTCCGTACTCCGAACTGATCGACCAGCTGCTGAGCGATGACATGGTGTCTGAGGGACAGGTCGTTCCCCGGCTGCTGGAGGACTATCGCGGCTACCATATCGTCCGCTTTGAGGGGCAGCGGGAGTCAGGGCAGGAGATGAAGGCCTCACATATCCTGATCTGCTACGCCGGAGCCGCACGATGCGAATCCGAACGCAGCAAGGACGAGGCTCTGAGTCTGGCCCGGGAGCTGGCCGGACAGGCCACGCCGGACAACTTCGCCCAGCTGGCCCAGGACAATTCTTCTGACGTGGGAACTGCGGAGAATGGCGGCGACCTGGACTGGTTTCAGCCCGGCACGATGGTCAAGCCTTTCGAGGACGCGACACAGGCTCTGGCGGTCGGTGAGATCACCGCCGAGCCGGTCGAGACCGACTTCGGATTCCATGTCATATATAAGACTGATGCCCGGCCTATCGTTGAGTACCACCTGAGACACATCCAGGTCAACGAGAAGACCGCAGCGGACTACGTGCCGCCGGCCGACCAGTGGAAGAATACCCAACTTTCCGGCAAGCAGCTCAAGCGTTCGGTGGTGCAGTTCCATCCGCAGACCAATGAGCCGCAGGTCGCGTTGGAGTTCGACCCCGAGGGCAAGGACCTGTTCGCCGATATCACCGGACGGAACGTCGGCCGGCCGGTCGCCATCTTCCTCGACGGTGAGGCCATCAGCGTCCCGACCGTCAACCAGGTCATCTCCGGCGGTGAGGCGGTCATCAGCGGCAACTTCTCCATACAGGAAGCCAAGCTGCTGGCCCAACGTCTGAACGCCGGTGCCCTGCCCGTGCCGATTCATCTCGAGACCCAGCAGTCGGTCGGCGCGACTCTCGGCAATGATTCGCTATATTCGTCGCTCAGGGCCGGACTGATCGGCTTCCTGATAGTGGTGCTGTTCATGCTGCTTTACTACCGCCTGCCCGGGTTGGTTGCGGTCGTGGCTTTGGGCATCTATACGGCCGTCAACTTGGCCATCTATAAGCTGATTCCGGTTACCTTGACGCTGTCGGGCTTCGCCGGACTGATCCTGTCGTTGGGCATGGCCGTCGACGCCAACATTCTTATCTTCGAACGGCTGAAGGAGGAGCTGCAGCGGGGTCGGACCCTGCAGTCTGCCCTGGAAGAAGGTTTCCGTCGGGCCTGGCCGTCGATTCGTGATTCAAACCTGACTACGCTGATCTCCTGCTGCATCCTGTTTTACACCAGTTCGTCGCTGATCAAGGGCTTCGCCTTCACCCTCGGTATCGGCGTACTGGTCTCGATGTTCTCGGCCATCACTGTCAGCCGTACCCTGCTGCGCTTGGTTTCCGGTTGGAGACCGTTCAGGTCCGAGCTGCTCTACCTGCCGGGACTCAACCGCGGTAAGCTGCGTGAGGACGGGCCTAACCGGACGGAAACGAAATAACGGCCGAAACGTATGACCTATCCAATCATCAAATACCGCAACGTCTGGTTCGCTCTTTCCGGTCTGCTGGTCGTGGCCAGCATCTCTGCGCTGGTTATGTTTCCGCTGAGGCTGGGCATCGACTTCACCGGCGGCGCCCTGATGGAACTGAAGTTCGGCGGCGAACGTCCGATAGTTCAGGACATGAACGCCCAGCTCGGGGAGCAGGGCTACAGCGACATTTCGGTCCAGCCGCTCGGCGAAGACGGAATGCTGATACGACTGCCGGGCATGGACGAGGAGGCGCATCAGGCGCTGTTGTCGTCCATTCGGGAGAAGTATGACGGTACGGAGGAGCTGCGTTTTGAGTCGATCGGTCCGTCCATCGGCTCGGAGATGAGTCGCAAGGCTGTCTGGTCGCTGTCGCTGGTGCTGTTGGGAATCGCTTCCTATGTGGCCTACGCCTTCCGCAGGGTCTCGCGGCCGGTAGCCTCCTGGAAGTACGGCATCACTACGCTGATCGCCGCGCTGTTCCATGACGTGTTGATTCCGCTGGGCGTGTTTGCCATATTGGGGCACGTGTTGATGGTAGAGATCAACTCGGCCTTCGTGGCGGCCATGCTGACCGTACTCGGCTTCTCGGTCCATGACACCATTGTAGTGTTCGACCGCGTGCGCGAGAACCTGCTAAAGGGTCATGGATCGTTCGAGCAGATCGTCGAGCGAAGCGTCAACGAGACTCTGGCCCGGTCGATCAACACTACGCTCACTACTCTGCTGCCGCTCATCGCCATCTACATCTGGGGAGGGGAGAGCCTGCGCTGGTTTGCGTTGGCGCTGATCATCGGTCTGGTTGCCGGAACCTATTCTTCGATTTTTCTGGCTTCGCCCCTGCTGGTCGTGTTTCAGAAGCGGTCCAGAAGCTAGAAATTCGAGCCAGCCTTCGAAAAAAGACCCGCTGAGAGGCAGGTCTTTTGCGTTTGCGGTCGGATTAATGCCGTCTAGGTGATCAGAGGTCCATAATCTTGGCTGCGGCCAGGATCATGACGGCCAGCGTCAGCAGCAGGAACCCCCACCGAACCAGAAGTGTCATTTTACGCTTTAGCCCAAAATCCCATTTTTCGACCGCGTGATGGGTGCTTGTAATTCTCCTTTGACTGATGACGGGTGAGGTTCTGTAACCCGAAGCTTGTCTCGTGTCATCCTGAACCTCGTTTGTCGTCGTTTCGGTGACAATCAAGGTTCGTTGGGCAGCAAGCCAATCGCGGAATCGATTCAGCTAGCTTTCATCAGGGCGTGTGGTGGTTTCCGGTTCTGGCTCAGGAATGAGCGTGAATTTCTTTTTCGCCATCTTAAAGATCCTCCTGGACCGAATGTAGGTTTTTTTGGGACGTTTCAAGGTCCAGAACTCTTCGCGTCTGGTCTCTACGTGGAAGCATCCAAACTCAGTCTGTCTTGATCTTCGCCCGCTGTCATGCTTAGATTGGCAACGGAAATGGAGGTTACCGATGAGCATGAGCGAGAAGGACAGGTTTTTGGGAAGGTTCGGCTTTCGGCCTGAAGGTGCCGGTAGGGTTGGAGTGGAGCGCGAGTTCTTTTTGATGGGTCCGGCAGCGACGATAACAGGGGAGCCGAATCCGGGATCCTCCGTCGTTTCCGCGGACACTGCATGTCCGGTGCCATGGGCCGAACGTTTTCTGTCTGCCGTCTCCGGCGGTGACGGCAGAGGCGAAGGTCCGGCCCATCGTGGATGGACCCATGAGCTTTCGGCCTGTCAGGTAGAGCACCGAACAGATGCGCACGACATGAGCGCTTTGACCGGCCTGTCCGCACTGAACAATGACCTTTTCGGCGGGCTGGTATTGGGCAGCAGAACGGCTGAGGCTCTGGGTGGCAGCCTCGAGGCGATGAGCGTGGCTCCCGAGGGCATGACTCTGGAGGTCTTTCCAGACGAAAGGCATACAAGGATCGCCGCCGCGTTGCCGCGAGGCATGCTGGAAGCCGCCTGTCGTGTGGCCGGAGTCCACATACACCTGGGCGTGGCCGACATAGAATCCGCGATTCGGCTGCATGACCTGCTGGTGGGACATCTGGACGAGCTTATGCGGTTGGGAGACCTGTCCGGCGGACAGAGGATGGAGCTTTACTGCCGCATGGCCGAGAACTGGAGGCCTCAAAGGTACGGATCGACAGACCGGCTCTTCAAGACGGCCGTCGAGCAGGGATTTGTCGATAATCCACGCGACTGCTATCACCTGATTCGCATCAGCGTCCACGGCACGGTCGAACTGCGGATGTTCGACGCGACCGGCAACTGCGACGACATAATAGGTTGGGTCTTGAGGCTCAGGGGGATGATCGCCGCTGCCTGAAATCTCGTTCGTTACGATTCGCTGACGGTCCGCAACCTGCGGGCCTTTTTTGTCGGAAAGCCGTTCCGGTTTCGGACTCGATTTCTTTTCAAGCTCAGGGCGCCATGCTATCATGGCCCCGTACCGCATCGGTCATCGCACCTAATTTTTTGCTCAACCAAGCAATGCCGACCCTGAACGTCGACTTCGGTTACTTTTTCGAGATAGGAAACCTGTCCTTTCCGCAGATGCTGCTGCGGCTTTTCTTGGATGGTGGATGGATTCCGGTTCTTCTGGTCCTGGCCAAGGGCTGTTGGATGCTCTGGGTCCAGTGGCGGCAGAACAAGTTCGACAGAACCATCACCACCTGCGTGCTGGCCATCGACGTTCCGCGCCAGAACGAGCAGACCGCCAAGGCGGCAGAGCAGATCTTCAGCACGATCACCGGTGCCTACTCCGGATTGGACAGCTTCGAAAAGTACTGGTTGGGCAAGTGCCAGCCTATCTTCAGCTTCGAGATAGTGTCGGTGAACGGCTACGTGCAGTTTTTGGTCCATGTCTGGACCAAATTTCGTGATCTGGTAGAGTCGGCCGTCTATGCCCAGTATCCCGATGCCGAGATAGTCGAGATCGCCGACTATACCGGGTCTGTTCCGTCTCGATATCCAGATCCGGAGTGGGATGTCTTCGGCAGCGAGTTCGTGCTGAAGAAACCGTCGCACCTTCCCCTACGTACCTATCCGCAGTTCGAGCACACGTCCGCCGAATTTCCGTTCAAGGATCCGATTTCGGCCCTGCTCGAGGTCATGGGATCCCTGCGCAACGGGGAACAGCTTTGGGTCCAGTTCCTGATCAGGCCAAACGACAACAAGTGGAGGGACAAGGGGATCAAGGAGATAGAGAAGATGCTCGGCCGAAAGCCTTCGGCCAAGAAGTCGATCCTCGACGATGCCCTATGGCTGCCTAAGGGCGTAGTCAAGGAGATCGGCAGCGTCATGAGCTCGTCCAATTCGGAAAAGGGAGACAAGAAGGACGACCCCCTCAAGATGTTGGCCATGAGTCCAGGAGAGCGCGGAGTGGTCGAGGCGGCACAGATGAAGATGACCAAGATCGGCTTCGATTCCAAGATCAGGGTCGTCTATGCCGCCCGGCGCGACATCTTCTCCAAGAAGCATTTCGTCTCGGTCAAGGGCACCTTCATGCAGTACGCGTCTCTGAACCTGAACGAGCTGAAGCCTTTCGGGAAGGTAACGCCTAGAGGGGACTATTTCTATCAGCGTTGGTCGGAACAGGGCAAGAAAGTCAAGCTGCTCAGCAGATATCGCGGCCGCAGCATGGGCGCAGGCGCTCCGCCCTACGTGCTGAACATCGAGGAGCTGGCTACCATGTACCATTTCCCGATGCTCGACCAGAAGACCCCGCTCCTGAAGAAGACGGCCGCCAAGCGCGCCGAGCCGCCGTCCAGCCTGCCGACCGTCGGTGAGGTCCAGTCCGACTTCTTCAAGCCGATCAAGAAGGCGGCCAAAGAGGAGGAAAACGGCCGGACCGGCACGATGCCCGGCAATTTGCCTCTAGCCTAACCGTCGGCTTTTTCCGAAATTTCCACCCCTCCCTATGCCAGGAGTCACGCCACAGCCCTACGACCACGATCACGAGAACGAGATAACCGTCTTCGCCAAGACCAACTACCGCAGTCAGGAGCGGAAGTTCGGCATCAGGACCGATGACCGGCGGAAGCACGTCTACATCATAGGAAAGACCGGCATGGGCAAGACGACCCTGATCGAGAATTTCGTGCTGTCAGACATCCATGCCGGGCACGGACTGTGCTATATCGACCCGCATGGCGATACGGCGCAGACCATGCTCGACTTCATACCGGCGAACCGCATCAACGACGTGGTCTACTTCAACCCGAGCGATGTCGAGAACCCGATCGGCTTCAACATCTTCGAGGTCAAGGACGATCGGATGAAGCACCTGATCGCCTCCGGACTGATGGGAGTGTTCAAGAAGATCTGGCCGGACGTCTGGTCGCCGCGCATGGAGTACATCCTGATGAACACCATCTTGGCGCTTCTCGATGCGCCCGGCTCGTCCCTACTGGGCATCACCCGCATTCTGGTCGACGACGAGTACCGCCGGCGCGTCATTTCGCTGATTCAGGATCCGGTTGTCAAGACCTTCTGGGTCAAGGAGTTCATGTCCTGGCAGGACAAGTACCGGACCGAGGCGATCGCCCCGGTGCAGAACAAGGTCGGACAGTTCCTGTCGTCGAGAATCATCCGCAACGTCGTCGCTCAGGTGAAGTCGACCATCGACATGCGCGACATCATGGACACGCGCAAGATCTTTCTGGTCAACCTGTCCAAGGGGCTGATCGGGGAGGAGAACATGCGTCTGCTGGGCGGCATGATCATCACCAAGCTGCAGATGACGGTCATGGAGCGGGTCGACACGCCGGAGAAGGAACGGCAGGACTTCTACCTCTATGTCGATGAGTTTCAGAACTTCGCCAACGAGTCATTCGCCAGCATTCTGTCCGAGGCGCGCAAGTACCGACTGAACCTGATGATCGCGCACCAGTATATCGAGCAGATGGAGGAGGAGATCAGGGCGGCCGTGTTCGGCAACGTCGGCTCGATCGTCGCCTTTCGGGTCGGTGCGGCCGACGCGACCTTCATGGAACAGGAGTTCATGCCGACTTTTACGCCGGAGGACCTGGTCAATCTCAGGAAGCACGACATTTACCTTAAGCTGATGATCGACGGAGCTGCCTCCGAGCCGTTCTCCGCCTCGACCCTCCCGCCGATCGGGAACCGTACCGGCAACATGGAGAAGGTGATCAGGGTCTCGCGGGAGAGGTATTCGCGACGTCGGTCCACGATCGAGGATAAGGTGGTCCGTTGGAGCGGGCTGGCACCTGGTGAGGATCAGGAGAACGATGCGGAGAACGACATCTTGTCCGCGGCCAAGGAGATCGGCGTCAGTCCCGATGACCTTAAGCAGCTGCAGGAGACGTCTCCGGCGGTGAAGGAGGTTTCGAGGCCGGAGTCCAAGAAGAAGAAGGAAGCCAACTTTCAGATTCCATGCATCGTCTGCGGCGAGATGCAGTCCTTGACCTTCGAGCCGGACTGGAACAAGCCATGGTACTGCAAGAACCATTTGGACATGCGCGGCAAGACGCCTCTTCCGGCTCCGGCTAAGGTCTTGACTCCGACTTCCCAGAAGCCGGTCGAGGTTCAGGCCAGTTCGCCAGTGAATTCCGCATCGGCTGCTCCCGTCACTCCCGCTACTCCTGCTGATTCCGTTGCGACAGCTTCGGCTGTTTCCGCTAAGGCTGTTCCGATTCCTGCCGAACGGACAGCAGAACGGACAGTTGAACGTAAGGTGGCCAGTCAACTCAGACCGGCGCCGGCCAGGCCGAAGGTCGTCAGGCGTGATGATGGAGGAAGTTCGGTCAAGATCGGAGAACATCGACCGAACAAGCCGACCGCAGTGACGAAGCCTGCATCCGGCGAACGAGAGGAACCAGGAAAAGACGACGTGGCCGGACTGTCGTTGTCGGCGTTGAAGCCGCACGGCGATGGGAAAGGCAGTCCAAAGGTCGACAGGTCGACCCCTGCCGTCGATCAGACGAAACCAGGATCGAAACCGAAGTCGGAATCGGACAGCGGCCGGCCGGACCAGAAGGGGACGTCCGACGGACCTAAGCCGCTTGATCCGGGTCAGACGGTCAAGTTCTGAGGGTTGACGCCGTTCCAGTCCCCGATTCGACGAAGATAACTACGTAGCGAAGCTCCGGCCGGCAGCCGGGGCTTTTTGGCTGCCTGGAAAGCGGATCGTCGACCTGCTAGGGTTGGAGCTGGAACGGCCGTCGGCTGGACGGCCGCATCAGATCGGCGTGAGTATGCATGAGATAAGGGACCCCATTCACGGTACGGTCAGCTTTACCGCACGGGAACGGGCGGTGGTTGACCATCCTTTCGTCCAGCGGCTTCGGCATGTGCGTCAGCTGGGATTGGTCTCCCTGGTCTATCCCGGGGCCACGCATGACCGGTTTTCGCATTGTCTTGGAGCGATGTGCGTCGTGAGCCGGGTCTGGGAGCGCATCATGGAGACCAGCGGTGACGTTCTTCGTCGTCACTTCGAGGACTTCGACCTGGAGTATTTCCACCGCCTGCTGCGGTTAGCCGGTCTGCTGCACGACATCGGCCATCCGCCATTTTCGCATATGGCAGAAAGTCTCATGCCCAAGGTCGGGGAGCTCGAACTGCCGGACGGCTGGTTCGGCGAACTTGATCCCGAACGTCGGGCCAAGCACGAGGATTACAGCGTCCTGCTCATCGGTGCCATGTCCGAAGGCGATAGCTCACCGCTGCCGCCTGATGAGGCGCAGGACATCGCTTCGCTGGTGCATTACGGCGTGTCTCCGTCCCCGTCCTGGGAGAAGCGCTACGGCGGGACGGACAGCGGACAGGTCGGCATCCACCGGCTGCTGAGTTCGCTCATCTCCGGCGAGCTGGACTGCGATCGAATGGATTACCTGCTGAGGGACGCCCACTTTACCGGCGTCGCCTACGGCACCTTCGACATGGATCACCTGATCGGAAATCTCGGCGTGACCGAGAGCGGCGGGATACTGTTGCCGACCGTGGATTCGACGGCAGTCCGGGCCTTCGAGGACTTCCTGCTGGCCAGGTACCACATGTTCCTGCAGGTCTATCTTCACAAGACTGCCCTTGGATTCGACCGTTTTCTGGAGCGGGCCGTGGCTGAGGGGGAGATAAGCCTGACCATACCGACGGATGCGGCCAGTTTCGTCCGACTGAGGGACAGTACGGTGACCGAGGCACTGTATTCGGCGGCCGAGAGGGTAGACGGCTGGTCGAGACGACTGGTCACCCGCATTCCGGCCAGGAGTCTCTTTCGGGCCTCCAACGGCAACGAGGAGGATCGGGCTATCATGTCACGCTTGGTGAAGGTACTTGAACGTCGGAGCGTGCCTTTCTTCCGAATCGATTCGCGTCAGTACCTGTCATCCAGCGGGGGATCGTTCGGCGGCGGCAGCGGACTGCTGGTTCGGCGTAAGATGTTCGGACGGATTGCCTTTGAGCCGATGGAGCGCTACTCCGAGTTGCTCAATAAGTACAACGAGATCATCGATCTGTCCGGTCTTTACGTCCTGTGCGAGAACGCACTGGCAGCCCAGCGGGCCATGGACGAGCTGGGCTGGCCGATCAGGGTCGGCATGTCCGGCGGCAAGCAGAGTCGCTTTCTGTGAGTGCGGTCGAATCGGGAAAAGTCGTGTCCCTTGTTTCGTCGTCTGTCACGTGCTAGCCTGTCCCGTTATGGCAGAAGCAAAAAGAAAGAAGATCGTGGTCGGCATGTCCGGCGGCGTCGACTCGAGCGTGGTCGCTGCACTTTTGGTTCGGGATGGACATGACGTCCGCGGCGTCTTCATGCGCAACTGGACCGGAGAGACCGACGGCTCCGGGGAGACTTGCGGTTGGCGCAGGGAACGCGAAGATGCAGCGGCCGTGGCCGAACTTTTGGGCGTTCCGTTCGAGACTTGGGATTTCGAGCGGGACTATCGGCAGGAAGTCTACGAGCACATGCTGGCCGAGTATGCCGCCGGCCGTACGCCGAATCCGGACGTGTTGTGTAACGATCGGGTCAAGTTCGGTCCGTTTTTGCGTCGAGCGCTCGACTCCGGCGCCGAGGTCGTGGCAACCGGCCATTACGCTCGATTGGATCGGACAGAGGGCGGGCTACGTCTGTTGGCCGGTGCGGACGGCAACAAAGATCAGTCCTACTTTTTGCACAGGCTTTCGCAGGATCAGCTGTTGCGGATTGAGTTTCCGATCGGCAACCTGGACAAGCCGCAAGTGCGGGCGTTGGCGCGCGAGTTTGGCCTGCCGGTGGCGGACAAGAAGGATAGCGTCGGACTGTGCTTCGTCGGTGAGGTGAACATGGCGAAGTTTCTCACTGGTCGTCTGCCGGGAAGAACCGGTCCGATCGTGACCGTGGACGGACGAGTTTTGGGCAGACACGGCGGCATCGAACCGTTTACTATCGGTCAGCGGCATGGATTGGGATTGGGCGACGGTCGGCCGTATTTCGTGATCGAGAAGGATCCGGCCAGGAACACGTTGGTGGTCGCGGAGGGTGAGGATCCGGCCGAACTGTATTCAACCGGACTCATGGCTGATGATCTGCGTTGGGTGGCTGGATGCCGTCCGAACCTACCGTTCAGTTGCCGAGCCAGGATCCGTTATCGCCAGCCGCTTCAGAATTGCCTTGTGACCGAGTGTGCAGAAAGCAGACAGGTAATAGTCTCATTCGCCCAGCCCCAACGGGCCGTGGCGCCGGGTCAGTTCGTGGTTTTTTACAGTGGCGAAGAATGTCTGGGGGGAGGAAAGATTGTTCGAGCGATCCATTGAAAAGAGTTTCGTTCAGGGTTGACAGGTGCATTAAAATACGTTTTAGTAATTCGTGGTTCTTTCTTCTTTTAAGAAGATGGAGGTCGGTCATGAGTTCTTTTTTTGTCACAGTCGACGGCTTTCTCTATCCTTACGCCCCAGCAGTGCTGTTTTTAGTGCCGCTGATCTTGATTGTGGCGGCGAAGCCGTCCAGGGGGCATCCGTGGAATGGGAGGAAACTTTTGGCCTTCTTTTTGTGGAGTGGCGTGTGTTGCTTGTTGGCGGCGCTGGTCAACCTGATGCACGTCCTGGCTTCCCATAGCATTTCGGCGGTTTTTCCGCTGACCATTTTTTTGGTTCTGGGGGTCTTGTCCTTGCTCGTTCGTAAATCGAACGAATGGCCCGATTTTCCATAAGTTCGACTTCTCTCTCGGCCCCTTCCGTGGTCTTTTTCGTTATGGCAGGCTGATTGAGTCGGGCATTGCCGGTGGAAGCGGTTTAGGCTAAGGTTTGAGGGTTAAGCATCTAATTGAACCCCCTCAAGACTCAATTTTATGAACACCAAAAGATTCGCAATCGTCGGCCTGGCCGCCTTGCTCTTGGCCGGCTGGGGCTGCAACCCTAAGATCCAGCCGACTCCGCTCGATCAGGTCTCCAATGATGTCGATGCATTGCAGTCGGCTCAGGAACTGTCCGCCGAGGAGGTTATCTTGGCCCGTCGTCAGAACGATCTGACCTCCAATCTGTTGCCGATCGCGGTGGTGCTGACCGAAGGCCAGGAGGCGCCGGCCGAGGGAGTCGAGCGGCTTTCGGACGAAACCTTCGGCTGTTTGGACCGTATCGGCTACGTTCGCGTGACCCGCGAGATGGCTACGGATGATGTGGTGGCCGACGCGATCAGCACCTTGTTGGCGTCCAAGGAACCGGCCTACGGTAACCTGATCAACTCGTTATGGGAGTCGACCTTCAAACTCGACAAGGTTCAGCAGAGCGGCGAGAATGGAGCTACGACTGAAGTTTGGATCAGCGGCGAGGCGAACTCGCCCGGCACCTGTGCCGACCCGCGCATCAAGGAGCAGATCGAGGCTACCGTCAGACAGTACAGTCCTGACTACAAGATCTTTCTGAACGGTACGGAAGCCAACTGGCGTTGTCTTGGAGATTTGTCCGGGGAGTGCAAGTAGGACGATAAGCAAGTGTTTAGTCGCAAAAAGAATGAAGTCATCCGAGATACGACGGCGTTACCTGGAGTTCTTTGCGAAACGCGGCCATGCGGTCATTCCATCGGCGTCGTTAATTCCGGAGAACGACCCGACTGTGCTGTTTACGACCGCCGGTATGCATCCGTTGGTGCCGTATCTGCTGGGAGAGCCGCATCCAGCCGGTCAGCGCCTGACTGACGTCCAGAAGTGTATTCGCACCGGTGACATCGACGAGGTAGGCGACGCCAGTCACCTGACCTTCTTCGAGATGCTCGGGAATTGGTCGCTCGGGGACTACTTTAAGGCCGAGGCACTCGCTTGGACTTTCGAGTTTTTGACTTCTGCGGAGGAGGGGATGGGATTGCCAGCCGACCGGCTGTACGTCACGGTCTTTGAGGGTGATGCGACAGCGCCGCGGGACGAGGAGGCGATCAGTATCTGGCGGGATATTTTTGCCAAGCATGGCATCGAGGCCAAGGTTGGGGAGCGCATTCACGCCTATGATCGGAAAGAGAATTGGTGGGGGCCAGCCGGGCAGACCGGTCCGTGCGGTCCGGATTCGGAAATATTCTACGATCGGCTGGGAGATGAGGATCTGACCAAACACTGGAACGACGGACCCCATGAAGGGCAGTGCGGTCCGGCTTGTGGTTGCGGACGCTATCTGGAGATCGGCAATAATGTTTTCCTTCAATACCAGAAGACCACGGACGGACAGTTTGAGCCGCTCGCCCAGAGGTGTGTGGACTTCGGTGGTGGCTTTGAGCGACTAGTCATGTTGATGCAGGAGGCGGGAAGCGTGTTCGAGACCGACCTGTTTCGGCCGATCATCGACAGGTTAGAGGAGATCTCCGGTCGTAAGTACGCCGACGTTCATGATGTAGACTTGTGGGCCATGCGAATTATCGCGGACCACGTTCGTGCGGCCTGCTTCATTTTGGCAGACGAACATGGTGTAGTGCCGTCGAACAAGGATCAGGGCTATATCGTTCGGCGGCTCATTCGTCGGGCCGTTAGGTGGGGTCACGGTATCGGTATCGGCGAACATTTTATGTCACGGGTGGCGGAGAGCGTGATCGAAGCCAACGGTGAGGCCTACCCCGAATTGGTTTCTCGACGGCAGTTCGTGTTGGATGAGCTGGAGACTGAGGAAAGGCAGTTCAAGAAGACGCTGGAACGCGGGTTAAAGGAACTGCATGCGTTGCGTATTGGATCAGAAGGATCATCGGGTCTGTATCACTTTTCCGGCAAGGATGCCTTTCATCTCTACGAAACCTACGGTTTTCCCAAGGAAATGACCGAAGAGGGGACTGGGTTGAAGGTCGATCAGGCGGAATGGGATACCGAGATGAAAAAGCATCAGGAGATGTCGCGTGTCGGTGCCGAGCAGAAGTTCTCCGGCGGATTGGCCGATAACTCCGAGGAGGTGGTGCGGCTTCATACCGCCACCCATCTGCTTCATCGTGCGCTGCGTCAGGTACTCGGCGATTATGTCGAGCAGAAAGGCTCCAACATCACCAAGGACCGGCTGCGCTTCGACTTCACGCACGGCGAAAAGATGACTGATGGACAGAAGTCTGAGGTCGAACGCATCGTTAACGAGCAGATCAACGCCGACCTGCCGGTGCACTTCGAGATGATGACCGTCGAGGAGGCCAAGGCTGCCGGCGCGATCGGCCTGTTCGAAGACAAGTACGCGACCCTTGGCAACAAGGTGAAGGTCTACTTTGTCGGCAGTCCGGAGGCCGGATATTTCTCGACCGAGATTTGCGGCGGACCTCATGTCGAACGGACCGGGGAGCTGGGCGGATTCCGGATCAAGAAGGAGGAATCGTCCTCGGCCGGCATCAGGCGGATCAAGGCAACAGTGGGCTGATTCACGGCCACATAACAGATGTCCATCAGTGTTTCAAGACACCCATGGCTGTATGCCATGAACGTGGAACGGCATCGGCTTGTCCGGGCCGTTCTTTCGCTGTTCGGCGGTCGTCGGTTCGCTGGACCGAGGAAGTCGCCCGAGACGCCGTTCCGTGTCTGCCGTCATAGGTCGGTCCTGATCAGGACCCTGGGAGTGTCCGATCCGAGGCTGCAGTACAATAAGGTCATAAATCTTCGTCTGCCGACGGAACGGATCGACGGTACGATCATATGTCCGGAAGAGACATTCTCCTTCTGGCGTTTGGTCGGACACCCGACTGCACGTCGTGGTTTTGTTCCGGGCATGCTGCTGTCGCAGGGTCAGGTCGTCGAGGGCATCGGCGGTGGCCTGTGTCAGATGGCTAACCTGATTTATTGGCTGCTGCTGCATTCGCCGCTTGCGGTCACCGAACGGTATCGTCATAGCTATGATGTGTTTCCGGATTCCGGTCGTGTCATGCCGTTCGGCTCTGGCGCTACGGTCTTCTATAACTACGTCGATCTGCAGGCGGAGAACAGAACTGGAGACAGCTTTCGGATCGGTGTTCGTGTTGGGGAGCGGTTTCTTGAAGGCTGGATCTGGTCTGACGCCGACCAGAAACACAGCTTTCGGGTGATCGAGCTGGACCACCGTTTCTTGCAGGATGCGGAAGGCATCTGGTGGCGAGAGAACAGGCTGCGGCGTCAGATTATGGACAGGCCTACCGGAAAGGTCGTCGCTGAGGAGGAAATAGGCTACAATCTGGCCCAAGTCATGTACGAGTACGATCCGGAGGCGGACCGGCGGTCGGGGGCCAGTGATGCGGTTTCGGTCTTATCCCCTTGACAGGCTGGGGAGTACTGGTAAGATGGTGTTGCTTTGATGGAACCCCGTTAATGCGGGGTCGTCTAGGCCGGTTGTGTTTTTCTCTTAAATTCGCTACTCTTCAGTCACTATGGCTGCAAGATTCAGAAAAGCAAAAAGAAAGAAGCGAACAGGAGAGAGCACCAGCGGTGACGATCAGAACGTCTCTAAGGGGTTCATCGAGTTTAACGGTGTCGTCGAGGAAAGCCTTCCGGCGGGAACTTTCAAGGTCAGACTGGAGAACAGTCAGACTATTCTCGCTCATCTGTCGGGCAAGATGCGGATGTTCCGCATTCGTCTGCTCCCGGGTGACGAAGTGAAAGTGGAGATGACTCCGTACGATCTAACCAAGGGCAGGATCACGTACCGCTACTAGTTTCCTTTTCGGCCGGGCCGAGATGGGTTCTGGAAGTCGAGTCGGATCGCCTGCAGGGAAGTCGTGAAATCCCCGTTTCCGAAGCTGCGTGGAGAAGCGCTATCTGCTTTCTCCGTTTGAAGCCTCTGGAAACAGGAGGTCTATTTATTTATAAAAAAAGAAACCGGCCCCCGGAATCCGGAGACGAGTTGACTCGTTTGAACATGAAAGTCAGAGCGTCAGTTAAGAAAATTTGCCGCAACTGCAAGGTCATCAGGCGAAAGAAACGCCTGTGCGTGATCTGCAAGACCGTTCGGCACAAGCAGCGTCAGGGTTAAGCGCTGAAATTTCGTTTCGCGAATCTATAGTTACATCGAAAGTCTATGGCCCGTATTGCCGGCATAACACTACCCAACAAACGCATCGAGATCGCCTTGACTTACATCAAGGGCATCGGCCGGAGTCGATCGAACGAGATTCTGGCTAAGCTTAAGATCGATCCGGACACCAGGATGAACGATCTGGTCGACACCGTCGTCAATCAGCTCCGCGAGGTGATCGAGAAGCAGTACCGTGTCGAGGGCGAGCTGCGCCGCGACGTCTCCGCCAACATCAAGCGTCTCAAGGAGATCGGCTGCTACCGTGGACTGCGTCACATCAGGTCCCTGCCGGCCCGCGGTCAGCGGACCAAGACCAATTGCCGTACGGTGCGAGGCAATGTTCGTCGGACCATGGCGTCCGGACGCACCAAGGTCGACAAGAAGTAATCGTCGACGAACTGAACTCTGTATATGGCAGAAGAAATGGCCAACAAAAACGCCGCTGCTCCCGACCGGGAAACCGAGTCGGAGGTCGCGGCCAACAAGTCCTCCGCCAACGGGAAAGGCGGAAAGAAGTCCGTCCGCGTCACGCGTGCTCGAGGCAAGAAGCGCACCGTGAGGAATGTCTCGTCCGGACGGGCCTATATTCAGGCGACGTACAACAACACCATCGTGACTTTGACTGACCAGAACGGAAACGTGTTGGGTTGGTCTTCGGCCGGTGTCTGCGGTTTTCGCGGTCCGAAAAAGTCCACTCCTTATGCGGCCAGTGTCATCGTCAAGGACGTCTGCGAGAAGGTCAGCGACACGGGGCTCAAGGAAGTGATGGTTTTCGTGCGTGGAATCGGATCAGGCCGTGAGGGAGCCGTCCGTGCGCTGCACGCCAACGGGCTGATCGTCAGCTCCATCAAGGACGTAACTCCGATCCCTCATAACGGTTGCCGGGCACCGAAGCCACGGCGCATTTGATGACTTATGGGCAGGAATCTTGAACCAAAATGCAAGCAGTGCCGCCGCGAGGGCGAGAAGCTGCAACTGAAGGGTGAGAAGTGCCAGACAGCCAAGTGTCCGATGGTTAAGCGCGCTTATCGGCCGGGTATGCACGGCCCGACCAGCCGGGTTAGGCCGACTCCGTACGGTGTCCAGCTGCGGGAGAAGCAGAAGGCCAAGAACTCTTACGGAATGATGGAGAAGCAGTTCCGCCGCTATTTCGACCAGGCCAAGAAGAGGACCGGCAACACGACCGATATCTTGGTGCAGCTTCTGGAGATGAGGCTCGACAATGTCGTCTTTCGGTTGGGTCTGGCCCGTTCCCGTGCCTTGGCTCGACAGTCCGTCAATCACGGTCACGTACTGGTCAACGGCAAGAGCGTCACCATTCCCTCGTACCAGGTAAAGGAGGGGGACATCGTTTCCCTGTCGGTCAAGGCCCAGGCTCGTCCCTCACTGCAGATTGAACTGGCTAAGCTGGAGCAGCATCTGATCCCATCCTGGCTGTATCTCGATCCCAAAGAGCTGACCGGAAAGGTACTGCATGCGCCCAAGGACGAGGATCTCAAGCAGAATTTCAACCCCCAGCTGATCGTCGAGTACTACTCGAGGTAAGGCGGGAGACTTAAAATAAGGAGGAGCATCAATATGGAAGAAATATTGCTACCATCCAAGATCGAACTGATCCCGGGCGAGGATGAACGTACGGCGACCCTAGTGGTGGAGCCATGCTATCACGGGTACGGCACGACGCTCGGCAACACGCTGCGACGGGTGCTGCTGTCCTCGTTGCCGGGTGCGGCGGTGACGGCAGTCAAGATTTCCGGAGCCCAGCATGAGTTTGCCGGGCTGAATGGCATCAAGGAGGACATTCTGGAGATCGTCCTGAACCTCAAGGAACTTCGAATGCACGTATTCGCCGACGCTCCGGTCCGCCTGAGGCTTTCGGCCAAGGGTGAGAAGGAGGTGACCGCCGCCGACATCGAAGCGAACTCCGACGTAGAGATCGCCAATCCGGAACTGCATATCGCCACTCTAACCGACAAAAAGTCCGAGGTCGAGATGGAGATCATCGTCGAGCGTGGCCGCGGCTACGTCACTGTCGAGGAAAAAGCGGACGAGAAGCAGGAACTGGGCACGATCGCAGTGGACGCGGTCTTTTCTCCGGTCCGTGAGGTCGGATATCGGGTAGAGAACGTCCGTGTCGGCGACGTCACCAACTATGATCGTTTGACCATGAGCATCGAGACCGACGGTACCATTACTCCGCAGGAGGCGGTCGACCAGTCGGTCCGTATCCTGCTCGACTACTTCTCCTTACTGACCGGCCAGTCCGAGTCTTCCGATAAGGAATCCTCCGAGGACGAGACAGGAGAGACCGAGAGCGAGACAGCCATTGAGGTCGACGATGACGTGATAGAGGAGAAACCCAAGAAAGGCAAGAAAAAATCCTCCGAATAGGGGAGTAGGAACTGAAACGTATGCGCCACCGCAAGGAAGGTACAACTTTAGACAGGAAGAAGGGGCCGCGCGAGGCGCTGCTGCGCAGCCTGGCCACCAGCATCATTATTTATGAAAAGGTACAGACCACCAAGGCCAAGGCCAAGGCGGTCCAGTCCCTGGTGGAGAGACTGATCACCGACGGTCGCAAAGGTGACTTGACCGCCCGTCGCCGCGTAAATCAGGTGGTTTACGGTGACAATGCGGTCAAGAAGGTCGTGGAGGAACTCGGTCCGAGGTATAAGGACCGGAAGGGCGGCTACACTAGGATAACAGGCATCGGTTTTCGCCAAGGCGACGGTGCTGAGATGGTTCAGATTGAACTGGTATAGCTTTATGGCAACCTCTATCAACAGAGAAACGGTAAAAATGGATGCCGCTGGCCATAGCATCGGACGTCTCGCAAGTGAGGCGGCCAAGCTGCTCATGGGCAAGCACAAGCCGCAGTACGAGCCACAGAAGGACATGGGTGACATTGTGGAGATTCGGAATGCAGCCCAAGTCCGGATTTTAGGCAACAAGCTGGAGCAGAAGACATACTACCACTATTCCGGCTATCCCGGCGGCATGAAGGAGCGCACCCTCAAGGAGGTCATGGCCAAGGATCCGTCCGACGCGATCAGGCGTGCGGTCAAGAACATGCTTCCGAAGAATCGGCTTCAGAACGGTCGAATGAAGAGACTCAAGGTTCACAACGACTAACTATGACGGAGCTGAATGACAACAAGGAAAAGAAGCCAGTCACCGTCAGGAAGGCTGTGACCAAGCGGGTGACCGTTGCCAAGGCCGACGATGCGCTACCCAAGAAGGTGGCCGCCAAGAAGTCCGGGGACCGGTCGGCGATTCGTCGTGAGGCCAAGGAGAAGCGGCCGGACGGCTACTACTTCGCGGTCGGACGGCGCAAGAGGGCCGTCTCCAAGACCAAGCTTTGGACCGACGGCAAGAAGCTTGAGATCACGGTCAATGGGCGCGATTTCAAGGAGTACTTTCCGGTCTTTGACTTGCAGGAGGCTGTCTTGGCTCCGTTGCGCACGGTCGGATTGGATGGCGTCTCCAAAGTTGAGGCTCAGGTTGAGGGCGGTGGCATGCGCGGTCAGGCCGAGGCGGTCAGACTGGGCATTTCTCGGGCACTTTTGGTGTTCAATGCCGACCTTCGTTCTAGTCTTAAGGTTGAGGGGTTCCTGACCCGCGATCCGCGGGAGAAGGAGCGGAAGAAGTACGGCCTGAAGCGGGCTCGTCGCGCCCCACAGTGGAGCAAGCGTTAGTCGATCAATTGGGTCGATGATAGAAAGGACAGACCGTGGCGGTCTGTCCTTTGGTTTAAAAATAAGGCACGTCCCAGATAGGACGTGCCAGAGTTTCGTCATGTTTTCGATTAGTTACGGCCGGCAGCGAGGACTGCATCGAGCGCCGACTTTGCGACTTCGAGCTGACTTTTGTTCGGAGGTGAAGTAGTGAATCTAATCTGCAGCCACCGGTTGATTTCTTTGAACAGAGGCATTCGGTGCCATCCGACGAGTGAGTTGAGTAGTAACACACCCTCTAGGAGTAGTGCCGAACTGATGCTCAGAGTCATGCCTGAGCACAGCGCAATAAATGGAGCCATTGCTAGGCCAGAGCTAGAGGTGCAATTAGGCTGGTTCCACAGACGGGATTGAACCGATCCTGTCTTTGAATGGTTTCGATATCGGTCGAACCGGCGAATACGTAGGCGTTGAATGCCATGTGTTCGGTCGCATGGTAGGCCTTCAGTCCGTCATACATGATGATCAGCTTGATACCAAGACCGACGACTAGCATCGATATAGCTGCAGCAACTAGCATACTCTCGATATGGAATGACATCGCGAGACAGATGCCGGTCAGGATATCCACAAAGATGAGTCTGCTGCGTGGTTTCTCCAGACCGATCCATGGCGAGACCAATGTGGTCAGCAGGTGGGGCAGAAAGCGGAATTTCTTCTTGAAATTTATCCAGCGGAGTACTGGATTGGAGAACCATCTCAGTTCGCAGACTACGGTTCCGTCGGTCCGTCTGGCTGTGGCCACACATCGATCAGTAGCAAAGGCAACGCCATCGGTGAGTGAACGGCCTCCGCTTATTCTGATTTGTTCCATTCCAAAGAACCTCCAGGTTCAAATTTTATCATTAAATCAGCCTTGGGTCAAGATTCGGGCTTGAGTTTCGCCTTGTAAGCGTCGTCCTCAGCCGGTAAAATTCAGTCGTATGTCGGATGGACGGGTGATGAGAAATACGGCCTATCTGGTGACGGCGTTCGTGGGACAGAAAGTGCTGTCCTTCGTTTATTTTACGATCATCGCCCGGACCGTGGGGGTGGACGGGGCCGGTCGCTATTTTCTGGCCGTGTCGCTGACCACCATGTTCTCGATTTTCGTTGATTTGGGTTTGGCCAATGTGCTGGTGCGGGAGGTAGCCAAGAACCGTGCTCGGGCCGGCTCTCTTCTGGCTAACGTGCTGGGCATCAAGGTCATTCTGGCCGTGCTGACCGTCGGGGCAGTCTACATCACCGCCCGAATCTTGAACTATCATCCGGAGACCAGGCTAATGATAACGATCGCCAGCGTGGTCATGGTCGTGGACTCGATACATTTGGTTATGTACGCGGCCATGCGCGGCTTCCAGAACCTGCGCTACGAAGCGGTAGGCGTGGTCGGCGGACAGGCCATCGTGATTTGTTCCGGCATCGCCTTTCTGCTGTTTCACCTGCCGCTCCACTTCCTGGTCGTGGCCCTGCTCTGCGGCAGTACCTTCAATGTGTCGTGGGCCGGTCTGGTATTGAAGAAAAAATTCGGACTGCAGCCGCTCGACCTGCGTCTGGAGAGGCCAGTGCTTCTTTTTTTCTGGAGGGTGACGCTGCCGTTCGCATTAGCCGGGGTCTTCTCGAGGATCTATTCGTACATCGACTCGGTGATGCTGTCGAAGCTGATCTCCGAGGCATCGGTGGGCATCTACGGTGTGGCCTATAAGATTGCCTTTTCCTTCCAGTTCCTGCCCATGGCCTTCGCGGCGGCGGTCTATCCGGCCATGAGCGAGCACTACGTCAACGATCGAGGCCGGTTGTCGCAGCTGTTTACTGTCTCGGTGGTGTATCTGATGTTCCTGTCGCTGCCGCTGGCGGTAGGTGTCGCAGTGCTGGCACCGCAGTTCATCGCGCTGCTGTACGGTCCCGAATTCTACGGATCGGTGCTGCCGCTGCAGGTCCTGATGGCCTCACTGGTATTCGCATTCCTGTACTGGCCGGCCGGATCGCTGCTTAACGCCAGCGATCGACAGGGGAAGAACACGCTGTCCATGGGACTGACTATGGTGATCAACATCGCCCTCAACGCCATGCTCATTCCGAAATTCGGCCCGGTCGGAGCGGCGATCGCCGCCTTGGTCGGCAATTTCGTGCTCTGGGGTTCGGCGGCGTTGTTCATGCGCCAGGTCGTTAAGGTCGACGGACGTCGTTTCTGGTCTGCTGCCCTGAAGACGGCTGCCGCCGCTGCGGTCATGGCCGCGGTGCTTCTGGTCACACGCGGAAAGGTTCATGTTGTGCTGCTGGTTCCGGTCGGAGTGGCGGTCTATTCCGGAATGCTGCTGGCACTCGGCGGTATGACTGTCTCTGAACTGCGTACGGCCGCGAATATCCTTTTGAGGCGTGGCCATGGGGTCAGCGATTTGGTGCCATGAAAGATTCGAATCACAACCTGCTGCTGCTTACGCTGGAGTATCCGCCACAGGTCGGCGGAGTTTCGACTTACCTGTCTTACCTTGCCGAGCGGTATTCGATAGGGACCGTTCAGGTCCTGGCGCCGGAGATCGAGGGAAGCCACGGGACGGACATGGTGGCCGGTCCGGCCATCTATCGTCGCCCGCTTGAGGTCCGTTGGCTGCGCCCGCGTTGGCTGCCGGCCCTGTACTGGACTTGGCTGCTGTGTCGTCGTGAAAGTCCTCGAATGCTGGTCGTCAGTCACCTGCTGAACATGGGGCGAGTCGCTCGTTGGATTCGGCGGCTCTTGGGTATACCCTACACGGTCATCGTTCACGGGATGGATGTCTCGTTGGCCATGTCTGGCGACCGAAGAAAGAGGGTAGGTGCCCGTCGGATACTCTTCGGTGCCGCATTGGTGGTGGCCAACAGCGGTTTCACCGCCGAGTTGGTCAGGTCCATGGGGGTGCCGAAGGAGCGGATTGAAGTCGTCATCCCGCCGCCATCCTTACCGCTCGATCTGGTCGTCGGCGCCGAACAGGTTGAGGCGTTTCGACAGAGACATGGATTAGGCAACTCTTTCGTTTTGCTGTCGACCGGACGGCTGGTGAGACGCAAGGGGTTCGACATTTGTTTGCAGGCCTTGGCCGAACTGAAGAGGTCGGGACGTGAAGTTAGGCAAATGATCGTCGGAGCCGGTCCTTTTATCGACGAGTTGATCGAGCTGGCGCAGGAGTTGGACGTCGTCGCCGAGACGGTCTTTCTCGGTCAGGTCGATCGTTTGGAGCTCTCAAGGGCTTTTGCCGCCTGTGACGCGTTCGTGCTGGTGCCAAGATCGCTGGGTAGCGATGTCGAGGGATTCGGCATCGTCTATTTGGAGGCCGGGATCTTCAGCCGTCCGACCGTTGGATCCAGGACAGGTGGGGTGACTGAGGCGGTGATAGACGGACAGACCGGACTGTTGGTCGAGCCGGACGATCCAACGGCGTTGAAGGAGGCGGTCGAGCGTCTGATCGACGACGAGACGTTGCGGCAGAGTTTGGGTGCCGGCGGTCGGCATAGGGTCGAACGTGATTTTGGGGAGGGCGGTCAGAATGAGAAGTTCGCCGCTGCGGTCCTTCGGGCCATGGACGGGACGATAACTAATCAGTCGCCATGAACGAGATAGAATCCGGCCGGACCACGGCCATTAGCATCGTCATTCCCGCCTACCAGCATGCTCGCGAACTGCCGGCTTGTTTGGACAGCGTCTTCGGTCAAGCTTACCGCGACTTCGAGGTCATCGTAGTCGATGACGGTTCGACTGACGGTACGGAAGAGACACTCCGGCCGTTTTTGTCGAGACTTACCTACATCAGGCAGGAGAACCGCGGCGCGAATGCGGCTCGGAATCGCGGCTACCGTGAGGCATGCGGTCGGCTGGTCCTATTCTGCGATGCCGATATCGTCATGAAGCCAGACTGTCTAGAGAAGATGGTTCGAGCCCTCGAGTTGCGGTCGGATGCAGCTTATGCCTATTGCTCGTTCATGTACGGCTGGAAGAAGTTCAGGCTCTGGCCGTTCGATCCGGCGCGCCTGCGACGGATGAACTATATTCATACGACCTCGCTGATCCGGCGGGAACATTTTCCCGGCTTCGACGAGTCCATCCGTAAGCTGCAGGACTGGGATTTATGGCTGACCATGCTCGAGCGTGGGCAGTCCGGGACTTGGATCCCCGAGTATCTGTTCGTGGCCATACCGCATCTGGGCGGCATCAGCACCTGGGTACCGGGGATCTTTTACCGCATACCGTGGATCAGGCTGGGTCTTAGGATGCGGGCTGTGGAGAGGTTCCGGGAGGCCGAAGCCATCATCAAGGAGAAACATCATCTGAACTGAGAATATGGATTTGAGTGTCGTCATTCTCAATTGGAAGGTCAGGGAACTGCTGCGCCGTTGCCTGACTTCAGTCTTTGAGCAGACCGTCGGATTAAGCTTCGAGGTTATTGTCGTGGACAACGACTCGGGTGACGGCAGCGCGGAGATGGTCCGGCGCGAGTTTCCGCAGGTGCGGATGATCGAGAACTCCGGCAACCTGGGGTTCTCTGCCGGCAATAACCCCGGCATTGCCGTGGCCGGGGGTGAGTTTGTGCTGCTGCTGAATCCCGATACCGAGCTGCGGAGCAATGCCCTAGCCGGGATGGTCAGGGTCATGCGGGATCGGCCGGACCTTGGAGTGCTCGGTCCGCGCCTGCTGAATCCGGACGGGTCGCTGCAGGAGTCGGTTCGGGCGTTCCCGGGGACGTCGGATCAGGCCATGATCATGCTGAAGCTGCATCGTGTCTTCCCGAAACGCGCTTCGTTGAGGCGCTATCTGTGCGACGATTTCGACTATTCGGCTGCGGCGGACGTCGATCAGGTCATGGGTGCGGCCTTCCTGACCCGGCGTTCGGTGCTGGACCGCATCGGACCGCTCGACGAGGATTACTTCATCTGGTTCGAGGAGGTAGATTTCTGCCGGCGCGTGCGTGCGGCCGGACTGCGGGTCGGCTACACGCCTGAGGCCGAGGTGGTGCACTGGGGCGGGGAGAGCTTCGCTCAGGAGATGGGTCCGACCAAGCAGCGTTTCTGGAATGCCAGTCTGCGGACGTACATGCGCAAGCACGGGAGTCTAATGTCGCGGTTGATGGTGACTCTACTGCATCCGGTCTCTATGGCGCTTTCGTGGGCTGTGCACCTAGCCTCCGGTTCGTTTCGCGGCGGCAGAGGCTCTAAGAGTCGACATTGGTCCGGTCCTCGTCTCTTTTTGGTCCTTCTGTCCGGCTATATTCTTCTGGAACTCGTGTCCTGGATCGGCTATAACTTTTCGTGGCTGAATCAGGCGGCTTTCTTTGTCGTGGTCCTGGCGGTGGCCGTACTATCCTGGTATCGGCCTTGGTTGGGGGTTATAGCGGTCCTGGGCGAGCTGTTTGTCGGGTCGCAGGGCGGCTACCTGTTGGCTGTCGGACCAGCCGACGTCGATGGCGCCGTTTTGTCGTTGCGCATGGGCTTGTTTTTGGCCGTGTTCGGGACTTGGATGGCCCGGACCGCATTGGGTTTGGCCGCCGGACTGAGACGTCGTTCTTTTAAGGCACCGGCCTGGTATGTGGAAATGCGGTCGTCCGGTCTGCTGTGGCCGTACTTGGCCCTGCTGACCGTGTTGGCCTTCGGCGGGTTACGTGGGCTGTTGGCCGGGAACGGCTTCGGCAACGTCTTCTTCGATGCCAATGGATATGCTTTCTTTGCCTTGTTTCCGGCTTTCGTTGAAGGCTGGCCCGGGCTCCGTACCGGGCGGACACTCTGGTATGTGCTGGCTGCGGCCATGACCGTGCTGGTCGCCAAGTCTCTGGCCGTGCTTTACTTTTTTTCGCATCACCTGTTTTATGTAGCCGCCAACATGTACGTTTGGGTCCGTGACACCAGGGTGGGGGAGGTGACCGTCATGACAGCGGATTTTCATAGGGTGTTTTTTCAGTCGCATCTTTTCTTGCTGGCTGGCGTCTTCGTGGTGCTACTGCTGGCTGTGGCTGCACCACGTCTACTGCATGGACGGTCGTTTTGGGTTACGTTCGGTCTAATGACTTGGGGACTGGTAGGCCTACTGCTGGGATTGTCCAGGAGTTTCTGGTTCGGCGGGTTCGTCGGAACCGGCGTGATGGTCGGGCTCCTGCTTTGGACCGGCGGTGGACGCGGTCTGTGGCGTCGGATGGCGCTCGTCGCTCCGCTGTCCCTGATTGCGGCCGTGGCGATAATTACCGCGGTTTACGTTTTTCCGTTTCCTAACAAGACCGGCGACATGTCTTTGACTTCGCTGATCGGAGGACGGGCCTTCTCCCTGTCCGGCGAGGCCGCAGCCAACAGTCGTTGGGCGCTGTTGCCAGAGCTGTGGAACGCCGGTTGGCGACATCCGGTGTTCGGGTCTGGACTGGGCACCGAGGTCACCTACATTACTAGCGACCCCCGTTTGCTCGTCGACAACCCGACCGGACGTTACACCACCTTCGCCTTCGAGTGGGGTTACCATGATCTTTGGATAAAGTTCGGGCTGCTGGGGCTCGTGGTCTACGCTTGGCTGGTCGCCGTTGTGCTGAAACCCACCTTGCTCTTTATCAGGGAGGGGTCAGTGCGGAGGTTGGACGGAAAAGGTCGGTTGGTTTCCCGCGAGGTGCTGATCGCTGTCGGTGCGGTGTCTGGCGTAGCGGCTCTGCTCGGAACCCACATCTTCAGTCCGTACCTGAACCATCCGTTGGGCATCGGTCTGCTGATGGCGGCTGCGGCTTGGGGGCTTTCATTGAGGCGGGAAGGCGACATCGGGACATAGTTACTTTCGGACGGTTCGACGGAAACAAAAACCGCCCTCGTTGGACGGCTGTTTTTTGTGTCCTCCTCTGGTCAGATCGTCTCTGACGGCGGATAACCCCGCAGGAAGTCGGCACCGGACATGGGACGGCGGCCTTCAGGCTGGACCTCGACCAGCAGTACAGCTTCGTCGTCCGCGACGACCACGGCCGGCAAGCCATTCTCGGTCTCGATGACTGCTCCCGGCGTTTGGCCGTTCGCATGGACCACTTCAGTCGCGAGCAGCCTGGTTCGTACCGTATGACCGTTCCTGGTCGTCCAGTCGAAATGGATCCCGGGCCAGGGGCGGTAGGCACGCATTCGGCGTTCGACCTCCCAGGCGTCCGCGGTCGTCCAGTCGATCAGTCCGTCTTCCTTCCTGATCATCTTGGTGAAGGTCGCCAGGCTATGGTCCTGCTCCTGCGTATGGAGCGTGCCGTCGGCCAATCTCGTCAGGCTGTCAGTCAGCAGTCCGGCGGCGGCTTCGGACAGACGGCCGGCCAGCGACAGGTAGTCGTCGTCCTCCCTGATGGTCTCGATGGCCGTGGCCAGGATCGGACCGTGGTCCATCTTCTCGTCCATCAGGATCAGGGTGACTCCGGTTTCGGTCTCGCCGTCGAGAATGGCGGACTGGATGGGGGAGGCGCCTCGGTACTTGGGCAGCAGGGAACCGTGGAGGTTGACTGAACCGAGTTTCGGCATCTCGAGTACCTGACGCGGCAGTATCCGTCCGTAGGCAGCCACTACAAAGAGATCGGCTCGCAGGCCACGCAGGGCCTCCAGGAAAGGCAGGTCGACACTCTCAGGCTGCAGCAGGGGCAACTTTGACCGTTGGACCATGGCGCTTACCGGTGAGGGTAGTCTTTCCCGGTGGCGTCCGGCCGGACGGTCCGGCTGCGAGACTACGGCTACGACATCGAAGTTCTCTGGGCAGGCGAGGAGCGACTGGAGCGGCGGCACGGCGAAGTCCGCGGTGCCGAAGTAGACTATGCGGGATTGTTCCATGTGTTTTTAGGAAAATTCGTGACTGGAGGCGGGTGGAGCTGTCAGGTCTCGTTCTGCTCCTTTATGCGGTCGACGAACAGAATGCCATCTAGATGGTCCATCTCATGCTGCATGACCCGGGCGAAGAAACCCTTGGCAGTGAAGGCTATCTTTTCGCCCCCGATCGTCAGTGCCTCGACATCCACCTCCAGCGCCCGACGGACCGAATCGTATTTTCCGGGTACCGACAGACAGCCCTCCTCATATAGGGCGGTCTTCTTCGACATTTTGGTGAACTTCGGGTTGATGAGGGCAATAGGTCCGGCCGAGGTATCAGCCACGAATAGGCGTCGATTCATTCCCACCTGTGGGGCAGCCAGGCCGACTCCTTGGGCAGAGCGCATCGTCTCTATCATGTCCTCCACCATACGCCTGAAGGTATCGGTCCGAATTTCATTCGGATCGACTTCATTAGCGCGTTGGCGAAGTATCGGTTCGCCGATGGTAACTATCTTTTTCACTGGCATATTGGTCTTGTCGTTCAGCCGATCGTTTCCGGGTTGCGGTCTACGATATGGCTTTCCGGCAGCTCGGTAAGCGCCTGCCGGACGCTTGGCGGGATGTCCGTTCCGGTCTTGATGACGATCACGCTCCTCCACATGCCGTCGCGGAACGGACGCCGATGGCGTAGAGGACCGGCGACGGTCCCGTGTCCCGGGACGATCGCTTCCTTAAGCGCGGCGACCAGCTCTTTCGCCTGACGTTCCGTCTCGTCCTGACTCTGACTTCTGACGGTGACCGTCAGGAGCGTGCCGAACGGGGGATAGGCCGAGCCGCGTCTCGCTTCCAGTTCCGTAGCTACGAAGTCGCGCTCGTTTGAGCTGAGCAGCCTGATCTTGGTGCCGTCCGGATCGAGTGTCTGCATCATCAGCGGCGCCTCGGATGAGGCGGCGATGTCTTTGAGTATCCGGACGGTGCGCCATGCATCCTCCGTTACCCGGAAGCCGGGGAACGACAGCAGTCCGTCGAGGTCGGTTACGGCTACGCAGCCCCAGTCGGCTCGAGAGGGCAGCTCGGCCAGATCGTGCAGAATCAGGCGGGTGCCGACTAGAACGTCGGACTCGTCGATGGCCCTGCTGCGTTCCTCATCCGAAAGGTCGGAGTCGTAGGCGGTGATCTTGCTTTCCGGGAACTCTCTCTGTAGAGCCGTCTCGAGCGATTTGGTGCCCAGGCCTACATTATGAAGGTTCGTGTCACCGCATTTGGGACAGGCCGAGGGCAGGGCCGTGGTCGTCGCACAGCGCGGGCAGCGCAGGCCGCTGCTTCCCACACCTAGTGCAATGTCGCACCGCCCGCAGCGGAACACCAGTCGGCAGCCGTTGCAGATCAGGGCTCCGGCCGTTCCAAGACGGTTATGGTAAACTAGCACCTTTTTTCCCTGACGTAAAGACTCCTCCGTCCTGTTCATTATCGCCGGCGACAGCGGATGGTCGTGGCCTCTCGGGTTGCCGGTGACGTTCACCAGGACCGTCTTCGGGTCGGAGGTAGGTGTGGCCAGTCGAGACAGCCGACCTTCGGCGGCTAGGGCGTATTCCTCCAGGCGCGGCGCATGCGACAGGTAGGCCAGACCGGCCCCGGACTCGTCCGCTCGCCAGAGCGCGATCTCGCGGGAGTCGTAACGTGGGTTCTGGTCGTATTGGCGCAGATCGGGACTGTCGGACTCTAGTATCAGGAACAGGCCCGGACTGCGGATCGGCGCTAAAGCGGCCAGGCGGGTGCCGACTACGATCGCGACCGGTTCGGACAGCAGTCGCTTCCAGTTGATGCGAAGGCGCGGACCGGTCATTCCGCCGTGGATCTCCATGACCGGCGGTCCGTCAGGGAAGGTCAATGCCCTGACTAGTTCGGCGACTTCGGCACTGTGTGGCGTGATCACTACGGCACCGCGACCGGAGTCGACCGTGCTCTTCGTAAGACGGATCGCCTCGGCAATTTTTTCGTCGGGACGACGGTATCTGATCAGCAGGCGCTCGGCGAGATTCGACTTGGTCCGGACGGTTTGTTCTGGTGGATTTGCTTCCGTGATGTCGGTCAGCAGCTTGGTCTTGGGTGTCCTGGGCAGGAAGGCCTTCAGTGCGGTGGCCGGCGAGACCAGATAACGGTCCGACATCTTTTGCGGCAGACTAAGCAAGTCTTCCTCCAGAGCGTGAGAGTCGCCGAAGCCGAGCAGTTCGGCGATCCGCCCGTTCTCGACGGATGCGGTCTCGGACAGTTCGGTCACCAGTCCGTCGACCGGTCGCCCTCGCCAAGGAACGATCACCCACGAGCCGCGTCGCACCAAACCGCGGTACCTCTCCGGCACCGCGTAGTCGTACGTTCCTAGGCTTTTCGGCAGGCGGACGGCCGGGATTATCTTGGCGAACATGGCACGCATCCGATTGTCAGGAGGTCCTGATGCCGGCTATGAGGTATCCGACTCCCAGCGGTTTTTCGTAGGAGAAGATATGCGGTTCGATGTTCATGCCGTCGAGTAGTCCGAAGAGCAGGGCCAACGGCGCCGCACCGCAGGCCTGGGCCTCCTTGATCCAGTCTTCGTCGATGTCCAGGATACCGATCGGGTTTCGTTCCCTCAGCAGTTCGATTATCTTGTCGTCGAAGGCCACACCCTTTGGGGACAGTCCTCCGGGGGAATTCTCGCCTACGCGATGGGACAGGTCGGCGGAGGCAATTACGACTATCCTGGAAGTGGAGTCCATTATCTCCGATTTCAGCGCCGCGCCGATTTCGAAGTGAGCCTTGAGACTAAGTCCTGATGATGGGCGCATCGGTACGATGCGAACATCCTTGAGATTTTCGGTCAAGTAGTGCAGCGGCACCGAGGTTCCATAGTCCAGGAAGTCCTCGCTTGTCAGTGTCAGCGGCAGATGCAGTCGTTTGGAGTCCTCGCGCAGCCGGTCGATCAGCATGGTGGCCGGTCGCCATTCGTCCTTCGTCACTAGGTCACCGAACTCGTCGAAGCGACTGACGTACTTGGAGTTGAGGTTGATGGTGACGGCATCGGTCAGCATCTCGCCATGAGGTGAGATCACGACGACGATGTCCGGTCGTGTCATCAGCAGTTCCTGCTTGAACAGTTCCATCGCCTGACCGGTTTTTTCTATCATCTTGAGGCCCTCAGCCTTGCCGATCCTTGGCATTAGGATAGGGGTGTGGGTGGCAATGCCGCTGAAAACTAGGGTCATATGGATGATTTATACCATTCTAGGATCAAAAAGACGATTCCTTTTGGTTGTGTCAAGGCGGTTATGGTTGGTTGTGCAGTAGCGGTTCGTAGGTTGTACACAAGGGGGTTCTTGTTGTTCGGTTTTTGTTCGGGTAAGATTTAGTCAGGTTTGAAGTGGGTGTGGATAGACTTTATGAGCAATCAGGAAAAGTTGACGAAAAAACAGCATCAGATTCTTGAATACGTGACCGGATACATCCGGGAGAACGGCTACGCTCCAGCCTATCGGGAGATAGGTGAAGCGCTCGGTCTGTCCTCGACCGCCACGGTTCACGAGCATATCAGAAATCTGAAGGAGAAAGGCTGCTTATCGAGCTGCGATGGTGAGGCTCGAGCCTTAGAGGTAGATTCAGTGCTATTTCGGGCCGCAATGGCCGTAACCTTGCCACTCTTAGGTCTGATTGCCGCCGGAGAACCAATCGAGGCCGTGGAGGGGACGGAGACTACAGATGTTCCAGCGACGCTGGTTAGGAAGCCTGACGACACCTTCGTCCTGCGAGTAAGAGGGGAGTCGATGAAGGATGACGGTATTTTGTCCGGCGATCTGGTGGTCGTTGAGAAGAATCCTACGCCTTGCGACGGGGATACGGTGGTAGCTCTGTTGGAGAACGAGTATGCCACTCTGAAGCGTTTCTATCGAGAGAAGGGGAGAGTGAGGCTGCAGCCAGCGAACAGTTCCATGGAGCCGATATACGTGAAGGATCTGGCGGTTCAGGGTGTGGTAAGGGCGGTGATACGGGACTTCAGGTCCGGTTGAACTGCAGTCTCTCCATCTTTAATTCGCTAAAGGTCGTTTTAACAAACAAAAACGTCACGCCCGTGGGAGATTGGCGTGACGTTTTCCGGGACGGACCTTTTAGTCCGACCCGATCCACGCACCGTGGCACCATCATCTTAGCATGGTGCCGTAACTTAGCCAAGTTATGGTCAGGAGGAAAGTCAGGGCGATATGGCGTCAGTATTTCGGCGCTGTCGCCGATATCATAGTTGCGCGTTAAGATGCGGGACGCAAGGTTCCTACCGAACACACTTATAAATTGAATAGGTCAAACAATGCGGCTAAAACCCCTCGGATTGCTCCGGGGGGTTTGTTTCCTCTCAAATCAAGTCGGCCGTCAGTGATTGTCAGTCTTTTTGGGAGATATTGATCGTCAGTTCACCGCTTTTCGCGTCGATTTTGGCCTGTCCGCCTGATTCCAGCCGTCCATCGATGATCATCATGGCCAAAGGGTCGAGAATTTCGTGCTGGATGACACGTTTGATTGGTCTGGCCCCAAATGACGGATCGTAGCCCTTCTTGGCGATGAGTTTTTGGGCTGCATTGGAGACGCTTATTCCGATATGCTGTTCGGCCAGCCGGATGGCTACTCGGTCGAGTTGGATCTGCGCTATCTGCGTTATCTCGATCTCGCTTAGCGATTCAAAGACGATTATCTCGTCCAAACGGTTCAAAAATTCCGGCTTCATCTGGTCCTTGAGGAGCTCCATTATCCTGCTGCGTACCGAGTCATCCTCGTGCGTCTCGGCATCGGAGAAGCCTAGGTGTCCGCGGCGGCCGGCTTCAAGTATGGTGTCCGAGCCGATGTTAGAGGTCATAATAATGACCGTGTTCTTGAAATTCACCTTGCGTCCCTTGGAGTCGGTGACCCGACCATCGTCCAGTATTTGCAGAAAGGTATTCCAGACGTCGGGATGGGCCTTTTCGATCTCGTCGAGCAGGACGACCGAGTAGGGACGGCGGCGAACCTGTTCGGTCAGCTGACCTCCCTCGTCGTGGCCGACATATCCGGGAGGGGATCCGAGCATTCGGGATACGGTGTGCCTTTCGCCGTATTCGGACATGTCGAGTCTAATCATGGCATTCTCGTCGTTGAACATGAACTCCGCCAGGGCTCGGGCCAATTCAGTTTTACCCACGCCAGTCGGTCCGAGAAAGAGGAAAGACCCGATAGGTTGGTTCTCCTCGGCCACACCGGCCCGGGATCGACGGATGGCGCCCGCGACAGCATGTACAGCCTCCTCTTGACCGACGACACGCTTTTTTAATTCCTTTTCCATATTGGCCATTTTAGTCGCCTCCTCGCGAAGCATCTTGGCGACGGGGATGCCGGTCCAGCGCGAGACGACCTTGGCCACGTCTTTCTCCGTCACTTCTTCCTTCAGAAAGCGGTGGCCGAACTGCAGTTCGGCCAGTTTCTGCGTCGCGCGGTCTAGGTCTTTTTGAGCCTCAGGTATCTCGCGGTGAAGTATTTCGCCGGCTCGGACCATGCTACGGTCATCGCCGCTCCTTTGGGCGATCTCCGCTTCCTGTCTGAGTTCGTCCGTACGTTTGCGGCTAGAGCGTATCTCCGCAATGGCCTCGCGTTCATTTTTCCACGACAGCTCGAGCGAGGAATAGCGCTCGTTGAGTTCGGCCAGACCCTTTTCTATCTCCGACAGCCGTTCCTTAGAGTCAGAGTCATCTTCTTTCTCTAATGCCAGCTTCTCCAGTCTCAAACGCATTAGGCTACGCTTGAGTGCATCGATTTCCTGCGGTTCGGAGTCGATCTCCATGCGTAAGGCGGAGGCTGCTTCGTCGATCACGTCGACGGCCTTGTCCGGCAGAAAACGATCCTGGATGTAGCGTGTGGAGAGTTCCACCGCCGCGACTACCGCCGGATCGGTGATGCGGACGCCGTGATGCAGCTCGTAGCGTTCCTTGATACCGCGTAGGATAGCGACTGCGTCGTCAAAAGACGGCTCGGTGACCGAGACCGGCTGAAATCGACGTTCGAGCGCCGCGTCTTTTTCTATGTATTTCTGGTATTCCTTCGGCGTCGTAGCTCCGATCGCCCGCAGCTCACCCCGGGCCAGAGCCGGCTTCAGCATATTGGAGGCGTCGAGAGGAGAGCCGTCGCTCGATCCTGCACCGACTAGGGTGTGAAGTTCGTCGACGAAGAGGATGACACGTCCGTCCGAACTCTCGATTTCCCTGAGCAGGGCCTTGAGACGGTCCTCGAACTCACCACGAAATTTTGATCCGGCCACCAACGAACCAAGGTCCAATACGGCGATCTCTTTGTCCTTCAGCAGTTCGGGCACGTCACCTTGGATGATGCGTTGGGCCAGGCCCTCGACGATCGCCGTCTTGCCGGTGCCGGCCTCGCCTATCAGCACCGGATTGTTCTTGGTCCGTCTCGACAGCACCTGCATCACCCGACGTATCTCCTCATCACGTCCGATGATCGGATCGAGCTTTTCCTTACGGGCTAGCTCGGTCAGGTTGCGGGAATATTTTTTTAGGGCCTGATATTTCTGTTCAGGTTCGGGCGAGTCTACTTTCTGTGAACCCCTGATTTCGACCAAGACTTTCATTACTCCGTCATGTAAGATTCCAGCCTCGTCGAGCAGTGTCTTTGCCGGAGAGGGGATTTCGAGCAGAGCCAGCAGTAGATGTTCGGTCGAGATGTATTCGTCGCCGAAGCCCTTGGCCTCTTTTTCGGCCTGACGAAGGACACGAACTGTAGCCAAACCCAGTGCCAATTGAGCTGTATCGGACGAGGGCTCTTGCTTCGGTAGCTGGGCAACAAGACTCTGTGTCCGGCGATTTAGCTCGGACCGATCAGTCTCTAACTTGTCACAGACCGATCCGATGACCTCCTCGGACTGTTCTAGGAGAGCGGTCAGAATGTGCAGTGGGCTGAGTTCCGGGTTGCCGTTCTCGAAGGCCTGAACCTGGGCTGACTCTATAGCCTCACGCGATTTAGTGGTGAAGTTTTTGGGAAGCATAGTCTTTAGCCTGATTTTTTAGGCAAAATTGAGGCCTTTAGCACTCTAATGTAGAGACTGCTAACATTATTGTCATGCCTAACTGGGACGGTGTCAAGTTAAGGCCAAGGCTTTTCTTTGGCGAGTATGTCTTCACGACAAAATGAAAATGGCCTTATTTTAGACATATTTTAACCTTAAAACTACTCTTGACAGCAAAATAAGGCCATGCTAGAATATGGGTGATATGAAATACACCCGTAGACAGTTCAAGGCAGACTTTCCCGACGAATCGGCTTGCTTGCAGTACCTTTTCGATCTCCGTTTCGGTCCAGACTTCAAGTGCGAGAAATGCGGTCGGTCCGGTAAGTTTAAGAGGACAAAAAACCGCAGGACTTTCACTTGCGGTTGTGGAAAGAGGCAGGTTTCCCCAACCGCCGGAACAATCTTCAACAAGTCCGAGATACCGCTTGAGGACTATTTCCTGACTATCTTCCTGATGTCACAGGGCAAGAACGGGATGGCGGCGACGGAGATAGCCAGAATCGTCGGCTGCGAATACAAGACGGCCCTGTCCATGTCACGCCGCATCCGTTCCTTAATGCGTTTCGGTTCGTCGCCGTTCAGCGGAACGGTAGAGGTTGACGAGACCTATATCGGCGGGCGCAGGCACGGCAAGCGCGGTCGTGGGGCCGCCGGAAAGACCGCCGTGTTCGGCATCTCAAACCGGGACACCGGCAAGGTGTTCGCTAAGGCCGTTCCGAACGTGAGGGCAAAGACGGTAATGCCGCTTATCCGCGAGAACGTGAAGATCGGATCGACTGTAATGACGGACGAGATGGCTAGCTACAAGAGATCAAAAGAGCATGGCTACAATCACCATACTGTTAGACATTCTGCCGGTGAGTACGTTCGGGGCAACGTCTACACCAACAGCATTGAGGGATTTTGGGGTCAGCTAAAGCGTTCCGTGGACGGTACGTACCATGCCGTCAGTCCTGCCCATCTTCAGGAGTACGTTGACGAACACGTTTTTCGCTGGAATCACCGGAACTCTCCGGTTCACCTGTTCCATCTTCTTCTTTCTGAGGTTGTGCGGCCCTCTTGAGCAGGTTGAAGAACCTGCTCTTTGAGGTATGACCCTTATCTTTCATCAGCTTTTTACCGGACATAGTTGACTTGACAGTCAAAGCAAATTGTGTATAACTACTACTGTAGTCTCTTGATTCGAGAGACAGGAAATGCTATACTCCAATCATCAGAATATAGCTACGTTAAGCTCTTTTCTTCACAACAAGGCTGGTGCGGAGGACGGGGCTTGAACCCGCAAATCCGTGCAGGACGCCCGTTTTCAAGACGGGTGCGTATTCCAGTTTCGCCACCTCCGCCCAGCTCTGTTGTGAAGTTTCAATCCGTCCATGAAGCGAGTGGTAGCATAGTTGAGAGATCGCATAAGCGACCTTTGGCGAGGTAGCTACCATCTGTGATTTCACACAGCTCTACCACCCGCTCTATGGACGGATTTTTGTTGCCTATTCTATCCGTGGAACGTCTATGTACGGTTCTACTTTGGGCTTAGGAACGCTAAACTTCTTGTTTTCATATACAAGACGGTCTGGATATGTCTTAGCTACAAATTTTCCGGAAGTTCTAACACTGGAAGCATTGACTTTGTAGTCCCACTTCTTGAAGATGGCTTTAACTATGTCAGGGGTCGTCATGGGCCTACCGGCTGACCTAACAATCTCGACGATTTCCTTACCTTGCTCGTAACCTTCTGGAGGTTGTGCTGGCTTTTCCGGTTCTCTAAGACCAATAAGAACCTCAAGCTCGCGCGTAATGTCATCGCGCTGCTTCTCAAGAATCTTGATCCTTTCTAGTCTTTCGGCTAGCTTTTCTTCTTTCTTCTTCGCCATATGACCGAACGATAGCACAAACGGCTGGAAAGTCAAGTGACATTGTGTGGTATTGGCGTATCACATTTTAAGGCTAAGTCTAAAACTTATCCATAAAAAATAGACCTTTCGGCCTATTTTGTCGTGAAGACATACTTGCCTTTCTTTTTTTGCATGCTATTCTTTACCCTACTATGAGAATTCGACTATTGGGAGTTCCGATCGACACCTTCACTAACCAAGAGGTCAAACAGAGAATTGCCTACTTTTTAGCTGAAAAATTGGGAAGAGCAGTCTTTACGCCGAATCCGGAGATGCTTGTTCTGGCCCGAAGAAGTCGGCCATTTTGCGACACTTTGCAAAAAGGCGACCTCAATGTACCCGATGGGGTAGGGTTACTCTGGGCTGCTAAATTTTTTGGGTTAAAGATCCCGGAACGAGTAACCGGTACGGATCTGGTGGACGCAGTCTGTCGTTTGGTCGCAGAATATGGTCTTACTGTATATTTTCTAGGCGGCGGAGATGGGGTGGCTAGTCGAGCGGCTCGACGGATGCAGGATCGTCATCCGGCTCTGAAGGTCGTCGGAACTTTGAGTGGTGGCCGTATTTCGGTTGACTCGGATGATGAACCGTTGCTCTCACCAGAGGTGAAAGAATCCATCTCAGCTGCCGCACCAGACGTTCTGTTCGTCGCATTCGGACATGAAATCCAGGAGAGATGGATCGCCTCGCATTTGCATAAGTTTCCCTCGGTTAGGGTAGCCATGGGAATCGGTGGCGCCTTCGACTTTTGGGCCGGCGATGTACGACGAGCACCGCGTTGGATTCGACAACTAGGGCTGGAGTGGTGTTGGCGGCTCATCTTGCAGCCGTGGCGTTTGGGCCGCATATTAACTGCCGTCGTATTTTTCCCGGCCTTGGTTCTGGGGGTGCGGCTTGGTATCATTAAGGCAGAAAGGAACAGACTATGATCAGGGTCAGATTTGCGCCTTCACCGACCGGATTCTTGCATGTCGGCGGATTGCGTACAGCACTATATTGCGAGCTCTTCGCCCGGAAGAACAATGGACGACTTATTTTACGTATCGAAGACACTGATCGTACCAGACTGGTAGACGGTGGCATCGAGAATATCATCAGTACCTTGAGGTGGGCCGGAATAGAGCCTGATGAGGGTCCTTACATTGATTCGGCCGGTGAGCTGCGTGAGCACGGCGAGTACGGTCCGTACGTTCAGTCTCAGAGGCTTGACATTTACAAAAAATACGTCAACCAGTTGGTAGACAAAGGTTATGCCTATCGCTGTTTCTGCTGCGCTGAGCGTCTGGACGAAATGAGGGAGAGGCAGCGTACGGAGGGCGGCCGAACGATGTACGATCGTCGCTGCCGCGATTTGTCCGAGGAGGAAAGGCAGACGCTCTTGGCGAGCGGTCAGCCACACGTCGTGCGTCTGGCCGTGCCGTTTGAGGGTACGACCGGTTGGAACGACCTGATACGCGGACGAATTGAGATATCGAACGATCAGGTCGACGATCAGGTGCTGCTGAAATCGGATGGGTTTCCGACCTATCATCTGGCCGTCGTGGTAGACGACCACCTTATGGAGATAACCCATGTCATCAGGGGCGAGGAGTGGTGTCCGTCGACGCCCAAGCACGTTATGCTCTATGAAGCTTTCGGTTGGGAACAGCCTAAGTTCGCGCACTTGCCGCTGTTGCTGAATCGGGACCGTTCCAAACTCTCGAAGCGCCAGGGCGACGTGGCCGTCGAGGACTACCGTGACAAGGGCTATCTCTCCGAAGCTTTAGTGAACTTTGTGGCTCTGTTAGGTTGGAATCCGAACAGCGATCGGGAGATTTACAGCCGCCAGGAACTGGTCGACTCTTTCGACCTAACCAAAGTCAATCGCGGTGGGGCCATCTTTGACCTAGAGAAGCTCGACTGGATGAACGGCGAGTACATAAAGAAGCTGTCGGATGAGGAGCTGATAGGTTTGGCAAAGCCATTCTTCGAAAAGGCCGGTTTGGGAACTGATCAGGAGATCATCGCCAAGGTGGCGTTGCTTGAGCGAAGTCGGGCCAGGACACTGTCCGAAATACCGGCTGCATTACCGTTCCTGTTTGAGGATCCGGACGTTGATCCCGGCCTTCTGTCCTGGAAGAAATCGACGGTTGAGATCGCCAAGGATCGGCTAATCGGACTAAAAGAGCATATCTCTGAACTCGAACCGAAGATTTTTGATAGTCGAGAGTCGATTGAATCGGAACTGCTGGGTTTCGTCATCAAGATGGGATGGACAAACGCGGAGACTCTCTGGCCGATGCGTGTCGCATTGACTGGACTGTCGGCGTCGCCAGGTCCGTTTGAGGTGGCCTGGGCTCTGGGTCAGGAGACGACCGTTCGACGTCTTGGATCGGCCATAGCTAAACTGTAGCTTGATGGCAAAAAGACAATTTGAAAATTCGAAGATGTCGAAGCTGAGCGTGTTGTCGTTCGGTCTTGTTGTTTTAGTTTTGTCGATTGGATTTTTGATTCCGATCAGCACTGTTTTCGCCGAAAGTTCAGACGTAAAGAGTGAGATCGAAGAAATGAATTCTGAGGTGCAGAAAAAGAAAACTCAGGTGAAGGAGCTCAACGATCGGGTAGATCACTATCGTCAACTTATTTCTCAGAAGAAGATTGAGGGCGCATCAATAGAGGATCAGATCAATCTGATAGAGAGTCAGGTGGCCAAGACCAAAGTCAGCATTGAGGTTTCGGAGCAGGAGATCAGAGTCATCGAACTTCAGGTCAGTGGTCTCGATACTAGGATCGGTGAGGTGGAAAGACAGATGGAACACGAGCGGATATTGCTTGGCTCTCTGGCTCGAGGCCTTAATCGCCGTCAGACTGATTCGAGCGTTTTAGAGCTTCTGCTTTCGCATGATACCTTTTCCGATTTTTTCGATGAGCTCTATGCGGTGGTTTCTCTGCAGCGCAGTTTGGACGGATCCCTCAAGAATATCTCCGGACTCAAGTCGAATTTGGAGACAGAACGTCAGGAAAGAGAGAATAAACGTATCGAGACAGCGTCTCGCAAGTTGGATCTGGAGTCAACGAGACGAAAGATGAGTGACGAGCTGATGCTTAAGGATGCACTGCTGTCCGAGACAATGTCGTCCGAACTCGAGTACCGGTATATGTTGGCCGAACTAAAGCGCGAACAGGATGAAGCGGACTCGGAGATCACCTCCTTGGAGAGGACACTGCGTGAAAAAATGGATCTCTCGGAACGTCTAGGTACGTCCTCTACAGTACTTGCCTGGCCGGTCAATCCGGAACGTGGTTTATCATGCACTTTTCATGATCCTGACTATCCGTTCCGTAATATATTCGAGCATCCAGGTATCGACATCCGAGCCTATCAGGGGACTCCGGTACGAGCCGTTGCATCCGGAGTCGTCGGTCGAGCCAAGAATGCCGGCATGGGTTACAGCTACGTACTGCTGGTGCACGGAAACGATCTTTCTTCGGTCTACGGACACCTGAGCCGCATCGTCGTGAAGGAGGATACTTTTGTCGAGAGAGGGGAATTGATCGGATATTCTGGAGGAACGCCAGGAACGTCGGGTGCCGGACAGCTCACCACTGGACCTCACCTTCACTTTGAAGTCCGGCTTAACGGCATTCCGGTAAATCCGATGCAATACCTGCCTTAAAATTCTTTAATAGATCCCCACGGGCAAGCCCGTGGTACTACTCCAGTACAAGCTTCGCTTGACCTGAATCCTGTCCTTGCTGGTATCTGACGTAGGCAAGGATTCTT